>JAHJRX010000001.1 GCA_018830565.1 bacterium
GAAAGGTGCATATTCTTCCATTGGATCACCCTTGGAGGAAGTTTAAAATAAACCCATATAAAAGATCATTTTTATCTAATACAAAATAGGACATTTCTATTTAACGGAAAACAGGACATTTTCATTTTGCTGTTACAGAAAGTAAAATTAGATTGACAACTAATGAAATGTTTGCTAACATTTTTTAGTATTTTTCTTAAAAGGGCCCATAGCTCAGTTGGTTAGAGCGCCGGACTCATAATCCGGGTGTCCAAGGTTCAAGTCCTTGTGGGCCCACCAGATTTGCATTTAAGAAAAGTTAAGTTTTAAGTAATCGTTCAGATGTTAGCCATCAGCCAGAACTAAGAAAAGCAAGATGTTATACCTGAACATTTACCTTTATTAATTAAGGAAGGGCAAAAAAGAGGTGGAGGTATATCTTGATAATAACGCTACCACAAAAGTAGATCCCGAAGTCTTAGAAGAGATGATGCCTTATTTTAGTGAAACTTATGGAAATCCTTCCAGTATTCACCATTTTGGAAGAAAGGCAAGAGAAGCAGTAGATAAAGGCCGAGAACAAGTAGCGAGACTTTTAGGCGCTCAGCCTGAAGAAATAATATTTACCAGTGGTGGAACGGAATCTGATAATTTAGCAATCAAAGGATATTTATTAGCTAATCCCAAAAAAGGGAAACATCTTATTACTTCGGCTATTGAACACTCGGCCGTATTAAATTCTTGTCAGGAGCTAAAAAAACAAGGTTATGATTTAACTATAATTTCCGTAAATGAAGAAGGTCTCGTTAATTTAGAAGAGATAAAAGAAGCAATTAGAGACGAAACAGTCCTTATCTCTATTATGCACGCTAACAATGAAGTAGGTTCTATCCAACCTCTTTTAGAAATAGCAGAGATTGTTAAAAACTATGACCTTGGTTTTCATGTGGATGCTGTTCAAAGTGTGGGAAAGATAGGTTTGAATGTTAAGAATTTAAATGTAGACTTACTATCTCTTTCTGGCCATAAATTATATGGGCCTAAAGGGGTAGGAGCTCTTTATATTCGAAAAGGAATTAAGGTTAAATCTCTCCAGCAAGGAGGTCATCACGAAAGAAATATTAGAGCCGGCACGGAAAATGTTCCAGGAATTGTGGGCTTAGGAAAGGCTTGTGAAATTGCCGGGAAAAACTTAGAAAAGACAAATGCTTATATTTCTAATCTTCGGAATAAGTTATATAGAGGAATAAAGGAAAAGATTTCAGAGATCAAGTTAAATGGAAACATAGAAAGATCCCTCCTTAATACCTTAAATATTTCTTTTGCCTATGTAGAAGGAGAATCTTTGTTGTTAAGATTAGACAATAAAGGGATAAGCTGCTCGGCTGGTTCTGCTTGTGCTTCCGAAAGTCTAAAGCCATCCCATGTCTTAATGGCTATGAATGTGCCTTCGAATATGATTCAAGGTTCTCTCAGGTTTAGTTTAGGAAAATACAATCGAGAAGAAGAGATAGAATATACCTTGAATATTTTACCAAAGATAGTTCAAGAATTGCGAGAAATGTCACCTTTATATCAAAAGAAAGATAGATAGTTGCTGGCTGTAAGATAAAGATACTTGATGTTTAACGATGGAAGAAAATAAACTAAGTTATTATTTAGCTTGTCTAGCTTTTTCTATTACCGGGGTAGCTACTTTTATTAACTTCTTAAATACAATGAGTCTGGTTAATTTAGTCTTATTAGTATTATTTAAATCGACAGTAGCGTATTTTGTGTTTAAATACTTAGGTTTAGGTATAGAAAAATTATGGAGATGGAAGATTCCTCAGTTATATAATCCAGAAGTCATCAATCAAGGAAAAAATATTGATTTAACTATGCCTTTAGAAGTTCCAAAGAATAATTTAAATTTTACAAAAGAGAGAAAAAAGGAATAATTATAAATTGACCAAGAATTTTAAAAATATATTTATATCACTCATAATTATTCTTTTATTTCTTGCTAACTGCGGTGTTTTTAAAAAAAATGTGTTCAAAAAAGCAGATCAGTCTCTAAAAAAATCGAAGATTGAAAAAGAGAGATTAACCAAAGAAGAAAACTTTGCTTATGAAGAAATAAAAAAAAGATGGACAGTTGAAGCTAAGGATACCTCAGGTGTGAAGGATTCTGTAAATTTAACTAAGATTAAATTTACCTTATATAGTCCGGAGTTGTTAGCTGCTTATTATCAAGTTTACAAAGAAGAAAGAAAGGAGTTGACTGAAGAAGAGCTAAAAAAGACCACTTTTTTTAAGTATATCGTTGTGGCTATGGAGATGGAGACATATAAGGAAGAGATGTACCTAGATTTGGATCTTTGGCATTTTTATTTAATTGATGATTTAGGAAATAAATATGAGGTGGTAAAGGTTAAGAGTTCTCCTATTAAAAAAGTAACTTATCAAGATGAAAAAGGTGCTTGTTTTTATCAAAAGGCCATCTTATTCTTTCCTAAAAGAAGTTCTTGGACTAATGAATTAGTTATGAATAGAGAAACAAAGTATTTAAAAGTACAAGCATATGGATTATTAGAAAGGATTAATGCTTTTTGGCGATTGAAATAAAGCTCATCGTAAGTTAAGAATACAAAAAAGGCAGAAGAATCTTTCTTCTGCCTTTTTTGTTTAAAGTGTTACTTTAAACAAAAAAGCAGATCTTTCATCGTATATTATCACCTTAACTTTAATTAGCAGGTAAGAAATGATTAAAGTTTATCTAAAAGTTAGTCGATAGAAAGAATGACAAAATCTAGATAATTAGAAATAATATCAAGGATATTTTAATAAAAGATCAGTAATTTAAAAGTTGACAAATTAAAAAAAATAGTGCTATATTAAAATAGTAAAAAGTATAAGTTATTATAATTTTGATAAAAATTGACAAAATAAATTAGATAAAGGCTTAGAAAGAAAAACAAAAGAGCAACCTTGATAAACCTTGATAAAGAATGTATTCTAAAGAAAAAATAGCGGTTGGAGTTATTATATTTTTGGTGGTTACCTCAATAATTGATAAAAGAGAATTATGGTCAAAAAGAGTGGATAGACTTGATGCTCTGCCTACGTTTACCTTAACGGAAAAGTATAATAATAGAGCTCATATGGGATCAGAAGGTACCTACAAGGGCGATCTTTTAACCTGGGCTAATCCAGGTATCTCAATGAATTATAAATCCTTAAAAAGTCCAGCTATTTTTTCTTATGACGGTGTTTGGTTCTTTTCTAAAGAAAAACCCGAAGACAACAGTGTTACTCATAATCTAAGCCTAAGAGAAAGGTATAATTTAACTAAGAATTTAACTCTTTTGCTTACCTTGACAAATCAAGAAGTTGCTTCAAGAGCAGCAGGAGAAGCAACAGTTATTCCAGGAGAATCAGAACTTAGTATTAAGGAGTATCAAACTTTAACTTTAAATCCAGGAATTAATTATCGCTTAGGATATAGAGCGACAATTCAATTAGAAACTATAAAAGAAAAGATGGAATTTAAGATGACCAAAGGTAGTTCTCCGCTAAGCGATAGCAATAATAATAGAATTTTAGGAAAGCTATCCCATTTAATTTCCCAAAGAAGCAATGTTAACTTTAATGGTGAATATGCTTGGAGAAATTATGAAGACGTGGACAATTCATATCAAAAGTTTGGTCTTTATTTTGAACATAAACTTAATGCTAATAATGAGTTAAAAATTGATTTTAACAGATTTAAGATAGATTTTAAGCATGCTCCATATAAAAATGATAGCTTTAGGGCAAATGACATTACTTTTGAACTATTGTCAAAATTAGCTACTTTTAGCGAAGCTTCATTAAATTATTTTCATAATTATAATGCCGGTAATTTTATCAGTACTATTGAAGAACACCATGAATTTTCTGGTAAAATAGGCAGAAGATTTTGGAAAAAGACTCATCTTTTTGTTTGGGGAGGTAAGATAAGGAAAGATTATAGAGGATTGTTTAGAAGAGATCTGGAAAGATGGGAAAATTTCTGGGCTTTTAGCATAGGGGTAAATTATCGTTGGCATAAGTGGCTTTCACCTGTTGTCCTTCCTCTTACTTCGGGTATAAATTTTAATTTAAGATATGATTTTATTGATAATCGGTTTTACGACAGCCGGATAGTTGATCCTGACAGTAGAAGTGGCCATTTAAAAAACCATATGTTTAATTTAAAGGTAATTACTTATCACTAAAACTTGTTAAAGAAGATTAATTTAGCGGATAAAACGAAAGATAGGTAAATGATAAAGACAAAAAGACTTTTAATCTTATTCTTTTTTTTAAACTTATCAATTATTTTGGGTTTTTTTCTACCTAAGGCAGAAGCTGAACAATACATAACAAGTGGATATATTATTGGTTCGCCTGATGTTTTAGATATTACTGTTTGGGGTCATAGAGATTTAGCCAAGGTGGTTACAGTAGCTCCAGATGGTTTAATCTCTTTTCCTTTAGTTGGAGAAATCCATGTAGCTGGTCTGACTACTTCTCAAACGGAAGATAAGATTAGAGCATTTTTAGCTAAGGATTATCTTGTAGATCCTAAAGTTACTGTAACGATAGCTGAGTATAAAAGTAAAAGATTCTTTATTTTTGGGGAAATAAGAAGAGTTGGCAATTTCCCTTTAGAAAAAGATATTACTCTTTTAAGAGCTATTTCTATAGCTGGTGGTTTTACAGAATTTGCCGCTCCTTCGAGAGTTCGCTTGTTGAGAAAGAAAGGAGCAAGTGGCTATATTACCATTAAATTAAATATTCATGATATTATTAAAGAAAAGAGAGGTCAAGGGGATATTTTACTTAAGACAGATGATATTATTCTTGTTCCTGAGAGTATTTTATAAAATTTAAGCTATTCCAAAAATTCTAAAAGAAGAAAAAGAATAACAAGAAAAAAGATGGAAGAAAAATTAAAGAAGGCCTCATTTCCAGAAGGAGAAAATATTGGCGAAGGTATAAATATAAGAGAATACATTCGGATTATATTTAAACGTCGCCATGTTATTGTTTTATTATTCTTAATTACTATGGTGACTGTATTTATAGGAAATTTTATTGCTAAACCTGTCTATGTCTCTTCCGCTAAAATATTAATCGAAGGCCCTAAAGGGCAAGCTGTTCCTTTTACTACCGAGATTAAACAATTTCAAAAAATAGAAATTACCCAAACACAAGGCATGATTATGAAAAGTACGGAAGTCTTAGATAGGGTAATTAGGGCTTTAAACTTAGATAAGAGAGAAGAACAAGTAACTATTAAAGATAAGGTGAGAAAGGCGATTGGAAAAGTAATAGGATTTCCTAAATACTTGTATCTAGAATTTAGAATTTTTATAGATAGATTAATTAAGAGTCATATTTTAAAAGAAAAGGTCCCTGAAAAAGAAGAGATGGTAGTTGCTTCTCAATCAGAGGAAAAGGCTAAAAAGAAGGCTATTTTAGAAGAGTTAAAAGGAAGTATTAGTATTGATTCCATTACTAGTACAGATTTAGTAGCGGTAAGTACCAGCGGAAGTGACCCTGAATTAATTACTCAAATTGCTAATACCTTAATTAAGATATATATTGAATATACTTTGGATTTTAAAAGTAAAGAGGCAATTACAGCTTATAAATTTATTAATGAACAAGTAAAAATAGCTAAGGAAAATTTAGAAAATGCAGAGAAAGATTTAGAAAGATATAGGGCGATGACTGGAATTATCTCTCTTCCTGCTGAGGTAAATGTTAGAGTAAGTGCTTTAGCTGACTTTGAAGCTTCTTTAAATCAAACCCACGCTAGTAGAATTGAAGCAGAAAGTAATGCGGATCAAATTCGTAGAGAGCTTTCCAGAACTAGTAATACTATTATTAGTGCTATGACTATCTCTAATAATCCTTTAGTTGATGCTCATAAAGGTAGATTAGTTGACTTAGAAGTAATTTTAGCGGGCTTAAGAGCTAGATACAAGGATAAACATCCTGAAATCATTACCGTTTTAAACCAAATTGGAAAAATAAAGCAAAGCTTAAGAGATGAAGTAAAGGAGATTGTCTCAAGTCGCATCTCTTCTCCCAGCCCTCTTTATGTTAATTTAGCCGATCGCTTAATTAATTATGAAACTCAAGCTACTGCTTTAGCTGCAAGAGAAAGGGCTCTTTCTATCATTGTAGAAAATTATAAAACTAAATTAGAAGGATTATCTGAAAAAGAGATGGAATTAACCAGGCTTCAACGTAATGTAACCCTTTGTGAAGAAGGCTACATTACTTTACTTAAAAGACAAGATGAAGCTCTTTTAGCTGAAGCTTTAAAACTTACGGATATAAGAATTGTAGAACCAGCAGAAACACCTAAAAGTCCTATCAAACCACGAAAAATGATGAATTTAGTAATTGGAGCAATTGTGAGTTTGTTAGTAGGTTTTGGCTTATGCTTCCTCTTGGAGTATATTGACCATTCTATGGAAACTCCAGAGGGTATCTATAAGTATCTAAGGTTGCCAGTATTAGGGTCAATACCTAAAAATTATTAAATTTTGATCTTAAGTTTGATCAAGAAAGTTTAATTATGAAAGGAAGAGATAGTTTTTTGGAACGTGATGGACAAGCTAAGATTGTTACCAAACCTAGTCCCAAATCTTCTTTCTTTGGAAGTTTTTATAATTTATACGATCAGTTAAGGCTGATTATAAAACGTCAAGGTATAAAAAAGATTATGGTGGCTAGCGCCGTTCCCGGGGAAGGAAAGACGACCATAGCTATCAATATAGCTCTTTCTTTTGCCACAATGGCTGGTAGAAATACTTTATTAGTCGATGCTAATTTAAAATATCCAGGGATACATAAAATATTTAGTTTAGATAAGAATGGTGGCCTTACTGATGTTTTACTTGGAGAATTAGAATTAGAAGAAGCTCTTAAAAAGGTTAAATCTAGCAATCTAACTATTATCACCGCCGGTAGATCTTTACAAAATCCGGCTGGTTTATTAGGTAGTGAAAAAATGAAATGGACGATTCAACGGCTAAGTTCTATGTTTGATTTAGTTGTTTATGATACTCATGCCATTACTGCTTCGAGTAGTGCTTTAATGCTAAGTCCCTTAGTTGATGGGATAGTTATGGTGGTACATTCTGGCAAGACGAGAAGGGAGATAGTTCAATTAGCTTGTTCTTCAATAAGAAATACTGAGGGAAATATTTTAGGAGTAGTCTTAAACAACCGCGAATATTATATACCTAATTATGTCTATAAGATCTTATAAAGATAAGGTCTTATCTAAATCGAAGCCATGATAGTAGTTATTAACCAAAACTGAACACAAGAAATAATACCGAGTCCAGATAAACATTAGATTAAATCAAAGAGTAAAAATCAAATATCAAAATGACAAATAAAAATATTAGATCTTAACCTAATAAAGAAAGATGGCCACTATCTTGAAAACAATGAAGAATTGAAGTCGAATATAAAATTTATATTCGACTTTTTTATTAGGCATATTTATAGTAGTTATTAACAAAAACCGGACATAGGAAATAACTCCAAGCAATAAAAGATAAACTTGCTTGGAATTAAATTAATTTGCTCTATGTCAAATTTTCATTAATAAGTGCTATAGGATTTTAAAGAATGTTTATAGAAAAAACTTTTCAGAAGATATTTTCACTAACCATCAGACAAGAAGTATTAGTATTTTTAGGAGGAATACTTTTAGGATATCTCACCTTTAAGATTTCTACTCTTCTTATCTTTGCCGTTTTAGGGATCTTTTTCTTTTGTTATCTCTTTGTTAATCCTACTTTTGGCATTTTAGCAGTCTTAGGTTTTATTCCCATGGGTATATTAGGAACCCTTACCTCAGCTGATATTCCTGTAGTTTTGTCTTTGATTAGATTTTTAGGTATGGGCGCAGCGGCAGCTTGGATAGTAAATCTATCTTTAAAGAAAATAGATCTTGTCTATACGCCTATGACTAACTATATTCTTTTTTTTGGAGCCATAGCTTTTATTTCTTTCTGGTTTGCTACTTCTAAAGGAGCTGCTTTTGGAGCCTTATTTGTAGTGGCCAACCAGATTATCTACTATTTTTTAGTAATTAATACTATTAAGACGGAAAAATTATTAAAAATCTTTATTTGGACCATGGTTATTTCTAATGGATTATTGGCCTTATTTGGAATTATTCAGTTTTTAGGGGCAAATCCTTTTAAGGAATTAGTAGCTACCGCAGGAGGGGAACTAACTAGAATTTCTGGAACCACAGGAGATGCTAATTGGTTAGCTATGTTGGTGGTAATGATTGTGCCCATTACTATTTACTGGTTTATTGCTGAAACTACTCCTTGGAAAAAAACATTACTTCTTTGGGCGGCCATACTCCAAATATTAACGACTACTTTTACTTATTCTCGAATGGCTGCCTTAGGATTAGGACTGATGTGTTTAATGATTATGATTAAACAAAAGGTTAAGCCTTCTACTGTCTTTGCAGTAATAGGACTTTCATCTATTATAGCTCCTCTTCTTCCTGCTGCTTATTGGGATAGAGTTTATTCTACCGTCTTTTTGGAAGCAGATTTTGCTATTTCGGTAAGGTTTGAGCTTCAAAAAGCAGCTTTAAAGATGATCACAGATTACCCTCTCTTAGGAGTAGGGATTGGAAATTTTGGAATTAATTTATTTAGGGGTTATTTAGACGTAGCCAAAGTATATGGAGGAGCAATTCATACAGTAGAAGCTTTTACCTTAACGGGAGCTCATAATTTATATTTAGATACAGCCGCTAATATGGGATTGTTAGGATTGGCGGCTTTAGTAGCTTTAATTGTCTATACCTGGAAAGAGATGAAAAGATTTCAAAGATTCTTTAAAGAAACTAATAATCTTCCCCTGATGAACTTATGTCATGGCTTAGAAGTTTCCTTAGTGGTCTTTTGTTTTTGTAGCTTCTTCCTTCACTCCTTATCGACTAAGTATTTTTGGATCTTATTTTCTATCACCGCTGCAATAAGGTATATTTATGCTCCTTTAAAAAAATTATAAATTTTGCCGGGATGAGGAAGGGGCGAAATCCTAAGAAAGATAGTTTCAAACATTAGCCAGGGATATCTTATTAGTTAATAATCTCAGTAATAGCCTCGGATTTTCTTAAAAATAAATCATGCCTATCCTAAAGAAAGAAATGTCAAAATTAGACTTAAAATTTATGAGGGATACTCTAAATTTAGCTAAAAAAGGAGTAGGCTTAACTAGTCCTAATCCTATGGTGGGAGCAATCATTGTTAAAGATGGTTATATTATTGGAAAAGGTTATCATAAAAAGGCAGGAGAAGTCCATGCGGAGATTAATGCTCTAAGAGATGCTAAGGAAGGGGTCAAAGGGGCTAAGTTATATGTAAATTTAGAACCTTGTAATCATTTTGGCAAGACTCCTCCTTGTACTCAAGAAATCATCAATTCAGGCATAAAAGAAGTGGTTATAGCTATGGTAGATCCAAATCCTTTAGTTTCGGGACGAGGGATACATGAGCTAAAGTCCTCTAGAATTAAGATTAAGGTAGGAATCCTAGAAGAAGAAGCCAAAAGATTAAATGAAGCCTATATCTATAGCATTACTCATCATCTACCTTTTGTGCAGTTAAAGATAGCTGAAAGCTTAGATGGAAAGATCTATTATCCAGCTTTAAAAGAAACAAGACATATTACCGGAGAAGAAAGTAGAAAGGAAGTGCATAAGTTACGAAGTCAGGTCGATGCTATTATCATTGGGAAAAATACAGCCTTAATCGATAATCCTTTACTTACTACCCGTTTAGTGAAAGGAAAAAATCCGATAAGAATTGTCTTGGATAGCAAGGGTAGTTTAAGTCCTAACTTAAACTTATTTAAAAATAAAGAAGCCCAAACTATCGTAGCCACTACTGAATTAGCTGATAAAAAAGCAATTTCTGCCTTAGAAAGAGGCGGGGTAGAGGTAATAACGATATCTCCAAAAGATGAAAAGGTTGACCTTGGGCAATTGTTAATTAAACTCTTTAAGAAAGGAATGATTAATCTCTTGGTGGAAGGAGGCTCGTCACTCTCTTTTTCTTTTCTTAAGGCAGAATTAGTAAATAAGATAGTATTTTACCTATCTCCGGTTATAGCTGGCCATGGGCTTTCTCTTTTTAAATCCCAAGAAAGTTTATTATTAAGGTTAAAAGAAGTAAAGTACAAGAGATTAGGAGATGATCTTAGGGTCATAGGATATTTGAAGTAAGAAAGATATTAGTAGTAGGATCAGCCAAGCCATTACGTCTGGGCCAGAACAAACGTTCTCTTGTATTTTCCATAGGTATTTGATTTTTAACTGACAAATTGCTGGCTAACAATGTCTTGACAATGAAGAATTAATATGTTAGTAGTAAGATACTATATGTCACTATAGGAGTAATTATGAATAATATTATCATAATAGGCGCAGGAAAAGGGGGTGCAGCTTTACTAAGGATATTTTGTGATGATAAAGAGATAAAGATAATAGGAATAGCTGAAATAAACCCAGAAAGTCCTGCTTTGGAATTAGCCCGGCAGTATAATATTCCCATTACTAATGATTTTCTAAGTTTATTAGAAAATAAAGATATTGATGCTATCTTTAATGTTACAGGAAGTAAAGAAGTAGAAAAACTTCTTACAGAAAGAAAGCCAGAAAATTGCGAAGTTATTGGATACGAAGGAAGTAAATTAATTATAAAATTAATCGATGAAAGAAAAAAAAACATTCAAGAAATAGAAAAACATATTAAAAAGTTAGAAGAAATTAATGAAAAATTAAAAGAAACTGATAACATAAAAACAAATTTTGTCTCTACGGTTTCTCATGAATTGAGAACTCCTCTCACATCTATTAAAGCTTTTGCAGAAATACTTCTTAGTAATCCTGATGAAGATCTAGAAACTAGAAAAGAATTTTTAACTATTATTAATAATGAAAGCGATCGCCTTAGTCGCCTGATTAATGATATTTTAGACCTTTCTAAGATCGAAGCAGGAAAGATTGAATGGAAGCTCAAGCGAATTGACTTAGGAGTTTTAGTTCAACAAATGTTAAGCTCTTTTCAAGTTTTAGCCAGTGAAAAAAGAGTAAGATTAGAGGCAGAAGTTTTTGAGGATATTCCTGCTGTTTATGCAGATAAAGATAGCCTTATTCAAGTACTAACTAATTTATTAAGTAATGCCATAAAGTTTACCTTTCCCCAAGGAAGAGTAAGGGTCGAGATTAAGTTCACAGAAAAGCCTATCTGTGGTGTATTAGTAAGTGTCTCAGATACAGGAATAGGCATTAAAGAAGAAGACATAGAAGTTGTTTTTGAAAAGTTTAGCCAAATAAGTTCAGATCTTATGACCGATAAGCCTCAAGGAACAGGGTTAGGGTTAGCTATATCTAAGCAAATTGTAACTCGTTACGAAGGAAAAATATGGGTAGAGAGTGAATTTGGAAAAGGTAGTACTTTTTATTTTGTCATTCCCAGTGGTAAACCAGCTAAAAAAGTAGCGAAAGAAGAAGTGGTGGTTAAAAAAAAGAGAGAAGAGAAGTTAATATTAGTGGTAGATGATGAAGTAAATGCTTGTAAGTTTTTAAGCTATCATCTTTTTATGAAAGGTTATAAGGTGATAGAAGCTCACAACGCCGAAGAAGCAATAGAAAAAACCCGAACTTATCTTCCTGATTTAATTACTTTAGATGTAATAATGCCAGGAATTGGTGGGTTTGATGTGGTAAGTATTTTGAAGAATGACCCTCAGACAAGGGATATTCCTATCTTAATGGTCTCCATTATTGATGAAAAAAACAAGGGTTATTGCTTTGGAGCAAATGCTCATATCAATAAACCTGTAGATAAAAGTGAATTAATTAAGAAAGTAGCAGTTTTATTAGACAAAAAGGAAAAAAAGAAGATATTAATTGCTGATGATGATCAGGGTATAGTGAAAGCCATTGGATACACTTTAAATCAGAAAGGTTATCAGACTATTGAAGCTTATAATGGCGAGGAAGCTTTAAATAAGATGATCTCAGAGTTACCTGATTTAGTAATCTTAGACATTATTATGCCGAAGATGAATGGTTATGAAGTTATCCAAAAAATGAGAGAAAAACCCGAAACAAAAAATATTTCAATAATTGTTCTTACTGCTTACAATATAAAAGAGGGTAAAGTAAGAGCTTTATCCTTAGGAGCAGTAGATTATTTTACTAAAACCAATGAACTGGAGTATCTTTATAAAGAAATTGAAGAAATATTAGGATAGAATAGCTATGAAAAAAAAGAAGATATTAGTAGTTGATGATGAGCCTTATGTAGTAAGGTCATTAATCTTTGTTTTAAAAAAGGAAGGTTATCTTACCGTTAGTGCTTCTAATGGAGAAGAAGCTCTTCAAAAAGCGATGACGGAAGAGCCAGATCTTATCTTCTTAGATATTATGATGCCCAAAATAAATGGCTACGAGGTTTGTAAAAGATTAAAAGAACACGAAAAAACAAAGGATATATATATTATTATCTTAACAGCTAAAGGCCAAAAAGAAGACAAGATGAAAGGAGTAGAAGTTGGTGTTAATGAATACATCACTAAACCTTTTAGCCCTTCCAAGGTTATCCAAAGAATGAAAGAAATATTTGAAGACTAAGGCATATGTTAAGTGAACTTATCAAGAAAGAAGAAACCCAAGGGATTTTAGATAAGTTATCTAAAATAAGTGAGTTTATCTTTTATCTTCTCGATGATGGAGGAACTATTATTCTCCAAAGTAAGGAAGAAAGTAACGAAATAACCATTCCTTCCAAAGAAAAATATCTTTACCTCATTAATCAAATTGAAATCAATCCTAACCAGACGATAATTAATAAACAAAAAGATTACATAGAGTATGCTTGTCCTGTCGTTATTAACGATGTAATTTCAGGAATAATTTTAGGCTATCAAAAAAAAAGAAGTAAATTTGTAAAAACATCTGATTTGTGTATGCAACTAATTAAGGATATCATCGTCCAAACTTCTCAAAAGGAATTTGAGATAAATAACTTAGCTTCAGAGATTGCGAGTAATTATGAAGAATTAACTCTTTTATATGAAATCAGCAGCATTTTGAGAAATATTGTAGATATTAAGGTAGTAGCTAATACCATTTTACAGGAAGCTTTACATGTTCTTCAAGCAAAAAAAGGTTCTCTGATGTTAATGAGTGATGATCGTAAATATCTTAAGATAGTAGCTTCGGTAGGCATAGATAAAGAGATTATTGAGCAAACAACGATTAAAGTAGGGGAAGGAATAGCAGGTTATGTTGCCCAAGAGAAGACTTCTTTGTTAGTAGAAGATATAACTAAAGAAAAAAGGATAAAATTCAATAAAAAAGGAGATTATAAGACTACTTCTTTCTTGAGCACCCCTTTAGTTTGCGTCCCTTTAAAGAGGGGAAAAGAGTCTATTATTGGGGTGATAAGTATTAGTGAGCATGAAGAGGGAAGGGTATTTACTTCAGGAGATTTGAAGTTGTTATCTGCCTTAGCTGATCAAGCGGCAATAGCTATTGAGAATGCCTGTCTTTTTCATTATGTAAAGGAGTTATTTTTAAGCACCGTGTCTTCCTTGACTTCGGCTATAGATGCTAAAGATCATTATACCAAAGGTCATTCAGAAGAAGTTATGGCTATAGCTTTGGCTATTGCTAAGGAACTAAAATTCTCAGAGGAGGAAATGGAAAAGATTCAATTAGGAGCCTTGTTACATGATATCGGTAAAATTGGTATTCCAGAAAAAATTCTCTTAAAATCAGATAAGTTATCCTTAAAAGAATTAAACGTGATGAGAAAACATCCTGTCGGAGGAGTGGAAATTATGAAGCATGTAAGTCAATTAGCTGAAATTATTCCTGCTATGGCTTCTCATCATGAGCGATATGATGGTAAAGGTTATCCTCAAAAGCTCAAGGGAAAAGAAATTCCTCTTTCAGGTAGGATCATTTCAGTAGCCGATGCCTTTTCGGCTATGACCTCAGATCGACCTTATCGAAAAAAGATTGATCGAGAGGAAGCAATAAATAAGATTATAAAAAATAAAGGAAAACAGTTTGATCCGGTAATAGTAGATGCCTTAGTTAGAGCTTACAATAATAATATGCTTTTTTCTGCTGAAGGAACAAAGAATTTTGAAGAAACAAAGAAGATGCATCCTTTCAAAATTTCATAGTAAAAAACAAATATTTGAGGTGGACCCATTTATCAAGACAATTTTTTAGGTTTTTTAAGTTACACTTAAATTATTCTTAATTAAAATGAACCTCAACTGGAGTCAAATAATTAAGGGATTGATGCAGCCTATCATGGTTATAGAAAGCTAAGTAATTTCCAATACCTTGTTTTGCTTCTCGGACACTCTGATAATCTTTAAGATAGACTTCTTCATATTTGAGAGAACGTCAGAGCCTTTCGGTAAATATGTTATCGTGCGATCTACCTCTACCATCCATGCTTATCTTAATGCTTTTATCTATAAGTATGTGGTTGAAGGATAAACTGGTAAACTGTGATCCCTGGTCAGTGTTAAATATCTCTGGGCAGCCCGATTTCAAGGCCTCATCTAAGGCTAATAGGAAAAAGTCTATCTCAAGACTGGTTGACAACTGCCAAGAGATCACGTAACGGCTAAACCAATCCATGATGGCCACCAGGTAGATTGCCTCAAGCCCCATCTGCTGCATCAGGTTCTGAACCCGTTTTAGTATTTATTGTAGATATCTCCTATGATTTAATAACCCGCAAGGCTGGTGAATTTTCAGCCTAAAGGACTCAACATCCTTGTATCCGTAAGCCATCCGTTTAAGCTGCTTAATTTTATTGTTAATCCCTTCTGATATAGCCGAGCTTATCTTTTTCTTATACCGGAGCTTCCCCCCATTTGTAAAATCTTATAATGAGAATGGCTGTCAAGTTTTGAATTTTATTGACAAATAGCTCTTCTTAGCCTATACTTAACTACATTCTCAGTTTTTTCTTAGTCTTTTAGAATTAGGGGTAATGATGATTGAAGCTCCGAGAGGAACAAA
>JAHJRX010000002.1 GCA_018830565.1 bacterium
CTCCAGATCTCCTATTTTTACCAAATCTCCTTCCACCGCACCCATCTCTCGTAAAGTTATATCAAGGCCCATCTTTTCTACCAAAGGACTATGGATAGTACTCAAACTCCAGATCTCCTATTTTTACCAAATCTCCTTCCATCGCACCCATCTCTCGTAAAACTTTATCAATACCCATCTTTTCTACCAGATGGTGCCAGTATGAAATTACTGAAAGATCTTCGAAATTTACTTCTTTGATAATTCTTTGAAGTTTTTCGCTTTCAATAATAAAACATCTATCTTCCTTGTGAATTTGAAAAGCTGGTTTTAATTTATATTCTTTAACTCTTAATCTGGGGATGGTCTCTTTAGGCAAAGTAGGAATTTTATTTAATGTTTGGCCAATCTTTTTAATTAAAATTTTAATATTCTTTTGGTTTAGGGCAGAAATGAAGATAATCTCTTTTTTTAAATTACTAAATATTTTCTTAACTTCTTTGATCTCTTCTTGATTAAGAAGATCAATCTTATTTCCCACTAAAAGTTGGGGTTTTTTAATTAGTTCTTGGTTATAAGTTTTTAGCTCTTGATTTAAAATGTGGTATTTTTTGACTACTTCTAAGTCGGTAACATCTACAAGGTGAACTAATATCTTTGTCCGTTCTATATGGCGAAGAAATTGATCTCCTAAGCCAACACCTTCCGAAGCTCCTTCTATAATTCCTGGCAAATCAGCCACGGTAAAAGAAATTTCTTCTTCTGGGTTGACTACTCCTAAATTAGGGGTTAAAGTAGTAAAAGGATATTCTCCAATCTTTGGTTTAGCCTTAGTCAACTTAGAAAGTAAAGTCGATTTTCCTACATTAGGATAACCAAGAATACCTACTTCGGCAATAAGCTTTAAGACTAATTTTAAATCTTTAGCTTCCCCTGGCTCTCCCTTTTGAGCAAATTTAGGAGTTTGTCTGGAGCTGGTGGCATACTTAGCATTCCCCTTGCCTCCTTTACCTCCATAAGCGACTACTACTTCTTCCTGATCTTCTGTAATATCCTCAATTAATTCTTGAGTAAGTAAATCGTAAATTTGTGTTCCCAAAGGAACTTCGATCAAAAGGTTCTTCCCGTTATGGCCAGAGCTATTATTTCCGTAACCTTGCTCTCCCTTTCCTGCTTGGTAATACCTCTTATCTTGAATGTCCCGTAAAGTCTTTAAGTTAAAATTTCCCTTGATGGTTACATCGCCACCCTTGCCTCCATTGCCTCCGTCTGGTCCCCCTAAAGGTTTATACTTCTCATGATGGAAACTGACACAACCATTTCCACCTTTGCCAGCACACACCTTTATTTTAATCTGGTCAACAAACATAAACTTTATCAGGAGACAACAATATTAATCTCTTTTTTACCTCGATTATTGGTTTTAAAACAAACATGTCCACTTACTTTAGCATAAAGAGTGTCATCGCTTCCTCTGCCCACATTAATTCCTGGAAAAAATTTAGTCCCTCTTTGTCTAACCAAGATAGAACCTCCAGTGACATACTGATTATGAGTCCTTTTTACACCTAATCTCTTTCCCGCACTATCTCTTCCATTGCGAGAACTTCCCATCCCTTTTTTATGAGCCATATCTTCTCCTTTCTAACTATTCACTATCTCTAAATGTTCTTGATATTGTTTCTTTATCTCTACCAGACTTAAGTACAAGGTTTCTAATAAAAGATCTGCTTTTTCTCTAAGTTCTGGAGCTAAATCTCCTATCTTTATGGTTAAGATTCCTTGTTCTTGATCTTTTTTAATTAGTAAGTTGATATTTAAATACTTACCTAAAGCTAAAATGGTATGGTGAAATAAGGTTGAGACTGCAGAACAAACAATATCTCTTCCTGGTTGATCATAAAAAGCATGACCATTACCAGAAAAAGCAATAATCTTCCCCTTTTGATCTCTATCAACCTTTATCTGGATCATGCTTTTAGTAGGTTATTTTCTTGACTAAAAGCTCTGTATATAACTGCCGGTGCCCTACTTTTCTTCGATAATCTTTTCTTCTTTTGTATTTGAAGGCGATTATTTTTTTCCCCTTAGGATGATTTAAGACCAAAGCTTCTACTTTGGCATTTTTTAAAACCTCGCCTATTAATATTGACTCCTCGTTCTGAACCATCTTTACTTCTTTAATCTCTATTAGATTGCCAATAGGAGTCTTTAAGTGGTCAACTCTGACCTTAACACCTTCACTGACTTGATATTGCTTTCCTCCTGTTTCTACGATGGCGTACAATATAATCCTCCTCAAATTTTATATCAAACTTAAATCTTATTACAAATAAATATTTTTGTCAAGAAATAAAAAGTGGGTTGTTAGCCACAAATAGAAATGTCCTATTTTTCGTCAAATAGAAATGTCCTTTTTTCATGTTTCAATTGGTAGTAGTTCTTTTTCTTTTCTCCTTCTATCTATCACATAGATGGAACCATGCAAGCTTTTAGCATATTGCTTAATCTCTGCTCCAATTTTAACTATTTCCGCATAATGAGTAAAATTCTTTTCAATATTAGTAACCACGCCTCCCGATAAAGAGATCATAGGAAAGGACTCTTTCCTGCCACATCTATTGGTGGTAATAATAAAGCCTCTCTTTCTATCTTCTTTAGAGTAAAGAAGAGGAGTCTTAGCATCAAAAGAACGTAATATTTTGGTCAAGACTAAATCAATTACCTCAGGATTAATGATGAGGACAAAGTCATCTCCCCCTAAATGGCCAATAAAGACATCTTTAAGATTAAGCTCTGCCGTAGCTTCAAAGATAATGCAAGCAGTTAACTTGATTGCCTCATCACCTTGATTAAAACCATAGATATCATTAAAGGATTTAAAGTTATCGATATCTAAGTAACATAAAGCAAAAGGTTCGTTGGTCTTTATTCTCTTGGTGAGTTCCTCATAGATTGAATTGTTACCTGGAAGATGAGTTAAGGGGTTAGCATCAAGTCTAAGGCAATTTCGTCTAATAATGGCCTCTACTCTTACGATAAGCTCTTCAGGAATAAAAGGCTTTTCTAGATACTCATCACAACCTTGTTTTAAGCTGCTAATCTTATCCTCAAAAGTACCTCTTCCGGTAAGCATCATAATAGGAAGATGTCGAAAAAATATATTTTTTCGTATTTGCTGGTAGGTTTCATGGCCATTCATGTCGGGCATGGCTAAATCCAGAATTAAGAGATGAGGTATCTCCTCTTGAAGCTTCTGTAAAGTCTCTCTTCCTGACTTAGCTAAGGTTACTTTATAGCCTGCCGGTTCTAATAATTCTTTAAGTAGCTTTCTGACTAGATCTTCATCATCCGTAACTAAGATATGCCTTGATTTTGTGTCTTTAATCATAAATCTACTTTCCCTTTCTTACTTCTTGCTTCCCACTTTCTCATTTCTCATTTTCCCCCTTCTACTTCTTATTTATTTAAAGTTCTTTTTTTTAAGATATCGAGTAGATTATTGACCAAGCTGGTGCTTTTTGAGATAACTTGTTCCATAGAATTTAAATATTCTTTAATCTTTACCTCTTGGGGAAGTTTCTTGGAGACCCTTTGCTCAATGAGATAGATAGATGTTTTTACGACTGAGAAAGAATTTCGAAGTTCATGAGAAACTTTGGCTACGAATTGCTCTATGGTCGCCATCTTAATTTGGTTTTCTAATTCTTCTTTAGTTTTTCTTAATTTATCTTTAGTTTCTCTTAATTCTTCTTTAGTTTTTTTTAAGGAAGTAATATTAGTAACTAAGCCCAGGCTTTCCTTTAGTTGACCTTCTTTGGTAAAGAGAGGCTGGTGGTTAATAAGAGTATGAATTATTTTTTTGTCTTTTCTGGTAAAGATAGCTTCAAATGACTGGGATTTTCCAGCTAAGACATTTTTATGGGTTTTACGGAAGGTAGAATAATTCCTTGGACTAAAAAAGGAAGAGATCTTTTTTCCCTCTAACTCAGAAACCTGATATCTTAATATTTGACTAAATTGTTGATTACAAAAGATGATTGAGCCGTCAAGATCAAGGCAAAATAATCCTTGGCTGATCATGTTAATTAAGGTAGTAGTTAGTTCTTCTGCTTGACTGAAATAAACTTTATTTTCCATTAAATTATAAGTAGTTATACCACAAGAATTAAGTTTCTGCCACTGCAATGTTGAAACCGTCTAACGGTTTGGCTGAGCGGCGGTTGCGTCCCCTTTCTTCCCATTTCATGAGCTTACGCTCACTCTCAAGGTCTTGGATTTATCTTGGCACCTTGCCGTCTGGGCTTGGAGAATAGAGTACGATCTTGCCACCTCGGGGCGAAAGTTGTGCCTTCGTGATTCCGGAGGACTCAGGCTTCTTGTGTGCGATTACCTTTACAAAGTACGGCGTCTTCGCCTCGGTCAAGTAGACAGTGACCTTGTAGAGCACACCTCCGATGATGACTTGGGTGGTTCCTTCACGCGTTGGGTACCCATTATGCGACGGATGAATTCGCCCGAAGGGCACGATAGCGCCTTCGACCCTGATGAATGTTGAAAGCCCGTCAGGAAAGGGAACGCCATTCTGGGAGTATTCGTAGAACGAATTTCCCGCCTTGCTATCACGCTTCTCGATTGCGATCTGAAATGGCCGATTGCCGACGGATAGGTCGATCCCATTCGCATTCATGAACTCCGACCCAAGGTCAGAGATCTTGAGTGGCTGCCCTTGAGGATTCAAGAACTCGACCGCAATCTGCGATGGTGCCAACGGAGTCTTTGTTGATAGGGTCATCTGCTGTTTCTCCTTTTCTTTGTAAGGCTAACGATAAAGCTCAGTTGCGGCGTACTCGCCGTCAACTGCAGCGACTGGTTAGACTTTTAATGGGTATCTGTCCCCTATTTCCCTATTGTATTGATTAAGGCTATCATTTGAGATTTTGTTTTCGTCTGTGATTAGTTGTAGATATGAAAATTTGACTCCATGACGTCCAAGATGTTTGAGTCCATATTTTCATCAAATTTACGAGCAAAGAGTGCATTACTTGCAAATAGAAATGGAAGATCCTGTGTTATAAAAGTTTTTGGGCGTAGTTTGATTTTTCCACTTGCGATTAAAGATTTAGTGTCACTCTCCGTAAAGGTTTTCGAGCGAAGTTTAATGCCTATGTCTGGTATCCAAACGATAGCTCTTTTGTCGTCATTTACTATTTTTCCGTTAAATGAGGTATTCATCATCACTGTCTGAAAGAACGATTCATCTGGTATTAACGTATGAAGATAGTAATTCTCAAACTTTTTCACCTCACCACTATTACAAATGAATTCACAACATTCCCTTGTCAAAATCATCCATTGTCCACCAATGTAGGAAATAACATCTTTAAGATAAGCCCTTTTGTAAGGAACTCCCGAAAACCCAGTGTCTGTTTCTACAAAATAATTTTCAATGCGGTTCATGGTTTCTGGTCTATCCGTAGCCTGATTTGCAA
>JAHJRX010000003.1 GCA_018830565.1 bacterium
CCGATCGAAGTTATGTTAAGGCCACCGATACCATTAAATTTTACTTCACCTCTACCGAGAAAAACTTAGCAGTGACTATAACTCAAGGTATTCTTACGACTAACTTAGATAGCAAGGCTGCTGGCGGCCTGACCTTGGCTGATAATGGGACTGCTCCTGATGCCGTAGCTAATGATGGTGTTTACACCGCTAGCTACACTCTCCAAGCCGGCAATACGGTCTTAGACGGAGCTAAGATTATCACCGCTGGTGTTTTAGATCTGGCTGGCAATAGCTTAGCTCCTACGGCAGGAGTAACGTTAGATCAGACCGCTCCTTCCTCCTTAAGTCTTACCATAAATGATACCGCTGGTTACACTGCTTCGACCCAAGTAAGCTTAAGTCTCTCAGCCACAGATGCTTCTGGCTCTGGCTTAGACAAGATCTGCTTCTCTAATGATGGAACTAACTATAGCTCTTGGGAAGACTATAACACAGCTAAGACCTGGACTGTTACTACTGCCGATGGAGTTAAAACCGTTCACTTTAAAGTCAAAGATATTGCTGGAAATGAAGCTACGGCCGTTAGCGATACTACTACTTTAGATACCACCGCTCCTTCGGGAACTATATCTATTGCTAATGGCGATGAATATACGACTTCAGCTGCTGTAACTTTAAATCTCTCTGGCTATGCTGATGGTGGTGGCAGTGGCTTGGATAAGGTTTGTTACTCTAATGATGGCAGTAGTTATTCTTCCTGGGAGAATGCTGCTGCTACTAAGACTAACTGGAGCTTAACTTCTGGCGATGGCGTTAAGACGGTCTACTATAGGCTTAGAGATAATGTCGGCAATATCGGGACTTATTCCGATACGATTAAATTAGATACAGTTGCTCCTACTAAAATTTCTGCTTATGTCATCATTGACAGTGGAGCTACTTATTCTACCGATACTACCTTAGATTTCACCTGGAGTGGCTTTACTGATAATTATAGCGATATCGAATGTTTCTACTACTCCTTTAGTAATAACGGTGGCACTATTACTGGCACCCAAGTTTTTACTAATACCGGTCAATTAACAGGTTCCTCACAAGGAACGGTAAATATCTATGTTTGGGCTAAAGATGCTGCTGGGAATATTGGCCAGGCTGTTAATGATACTATCATCGTGGACTCCATTGCCCCTTCTAATTCAGCCACAGTAGTTATTAACGGAGGAGCAGTCTCTTCTTCAAATACCATCTTAGATTTTACCTGGTCTGGATTTGCTGATACTGGTGGCACCGGTATTACCGGATACTACTACAGCTTTACTAATAATCAAGGAACTCCTAATGGGACTTATACTACTTCTACTTCTGGCCAGCTGGTCGGTGCTTCTATTGGAACTGTAAATATCTATGCCTGGGCTAAAGATGCCGCTGGGAATATTGGCTTAGCTGCAAGTGATTCTATTATGGTAGATATTATTCCTACGGGTACTTTAACAGCCAGCAAAAATAGCGCCAGAATAAACGATACTATTCTCTTTACAGCAGCCTTAAATGCCAAAGGATATAATGTTACTATTAACTACGACTCTCTATTGGCAACTCCTATAGGAGCTCAAACTATGGCTGATTTAGGTAATGGCTCCTATAGTAAAGAAATAACTGTTACTAAAAATCAAACTAATCCTTCAGCTTCTGTCTCTATGTTGGCCAAAGATATAGCTAACAATGAATTTACAGCTTCAAAGACTATTAACTTAGATAATACCCCACCAATCTTTACTTCTAATATCAGTAATGATGCTGATTTAATTTATAAAAATTTAGATACTATAAAATTCGCTTCTACCTGGGATGATAATAATTATACCTTATCAGTAAATTTTAGCAATATAGATTCTTATTATATTTCTGGATCTGAAAATATTACGAATAATGGCAATAATACTTATACTATCATCTATATGATAAACAAGAATAATACTAAATCTGATAACAGCAATCTATCTATTAATATAACTGCCACTGATACTGCAGGAAATACGAATAGCAATAATAGCTTGGCAGTAACTCTGGATAACACTGCTCCTTCTGTCCCAGTAATTACTCAACCTACTACTCCTACTAATTCTTCTACTATTAATGTTTCTGGAGCAGCTGAAAGTAGTTCTACGGTGGAGCTATATGCCAATGGTGGTTATGTCAATAGTGCTACTTCATCTCCTGATTTTAGCTTTAGTCAAGTACCTTTGTTGGAAGGGGATAATAAGATAACAGCTAGAGTTATTGATCTGGCAGGAAATATTAGTCCTTTTGGCCAAGCTAAACAAGTTACCTTAGATACTAAAGCTCCTGTCTTTGCTACTCTTAATACTTCTCATTCTTTAATTAAGACAGGAACAAATACTATTACTTTTACTACTACAGAAACATTGCAATCTAATCCTACGGTGACGGTAAACAACAAAGAAACTACTTATGATTCTTTAAATGGACTCACTTATACTTATAAGTATCCTATCTCTGCAAATGGAGAAACTCAAGGACCTACTACGATTAAGATAGTGGGTAAGGATCTATCGGGCAACGAAGGAAGCAATTCTTTTGGCAGCTTTACTATTGATACCACTTCGCCTACTTCCTTAAGTGTTATCATTAACGATACCACTGGTTATACTGCTGCTACTTTAGTCAGTTTGGCTCTTAGTGCTTCTGATGGTAATGGTTCAGGGATAGATAAGATGTGTTTTTCTAATGATGGTATTACTTATAGTAGTTGGGAGGGCTACAATACTGCTAATACCTGGACCATTACCAAAGGAGATGGAACTAAGACTGTTTATTTCAAAGTAAAAGATCTCGTCGGTAATGAATCTTTAGCCGTGACTGATACCACTACCTTAGATCAAGCAGGGCCTGCTGGAAGCATTAAAATTACTAATGGGGCAGAATATGCTACCACCGCTACGGTGATCTTAAATCTCACTTATAGTGATGAGGGTAGTGGTGTCGATAAAGTATGTTATGCTAATCTTGATAATGAAAGTAGTTATTCTTCTTGGGAAGATCCTACGATTGCTAAAAATTGGACATTATCTAGTGGTGATGGCGAAAAATATGTCTATTATAAAATTAGAGATAAAGTTGGACATCTGGCTACTTTTGTTGATCTTATAAAATTAGATACTTTAAAACCTGGTGGCACTCTTACTGCTAACAAGACAGAAAGTATTAGAGTTGAAGATACGATCATCTTTACCGCTTACTTAGATACTCCATCTTATACAGTAGTGATAAATTATGATGGCTTACTAGAAACTCCCCTCGGCGATGAAAAGATGGATGACGAAGGTAATGGTAATTATACAATTAAAGCTAAGGTTACTAATAAGAACAATGATAAAGAAGCTTCAGTTTATATCAAAGCTACAGATACTGCCGGAAATACTTTTACCACGGCCATGAAGGTAGAACTAAACAACGAAATTCCTCCATTACAAGATGATCAAGGCAATGAAGGTGTTTCTATAAATCCTGCTCCTGTTCCTGTGGAAATTTCTGGAATAAAAGTTGCCTATGAAGTCTATGTTTCAGCCATAAAAATCTCAGGAAAGGTTAAAGGAGCAAAGTTAGTCTTAGTTAGAGGAGAAGTAGAAAATAGTCCGGTCATTATTCCTCGGGATGATATGTTTAGCAAACAGGTACCGTTAGTGGTTGGAAAGAATGAGATTACTATTATCATAAGAGATTCAGCCGATAATGAGTTTGTCAAGACCATCTTTGTAGTTTATACTATTCCTAAAGCTACGGAAATAGTAGGAAAAGAAGGAAAAGAAGTCATATCGCCAGATAAGTCAAAGGTTGAAATCCCAGAGGATGCTTTAATTAAAGATGAAAAGATCTCTATTAAACCAGCTAACAAAGATGAACAAATTAAACCTTATGAAACCCAACAAAAAATTAAACTTTTGGGCATTCCTCATGAGTTTGGCCCAGTAAATATTGTCTTCCATCGACCCGTTAAGGTTACTTTATCTTATCAAGATAGTGATTGGGATATTAATGGCAATGGCATAAGAGATATTTATCTTGATGGTAGTAAACCTAATGAACTTGATGAAGGTAAGTTTGAAATTGTCTTTTGGGATGGCAAGGAATGGATAAAAGCAGGAAATAGCATAGTAGATCTTGTAAATAACACAGTCAGCGTAAGGGTCAATCATTTTACTATCTATGATATTGGTGAATTTCAAGGACAAGATATTCCAGAAAAGTTCAATCTCTACTTGAGTAAGAATCCATTTAAAGCTGGTTCCGATACGATATACCTTACTTATGATCTAACTAAAGACGCTAAAGTGACCATTAAGATATTTAACTTAGCTGGTGATTTAGTAAGAACATTATTGAGCAATGTAAACAGAGATGCTGACAAAAACATGTCTGAAGCTTGGGATGGTTTAAATAACCAAGGAGAATATATAGGAAGTGGTATCTATGTTTATTACTTTAAAGCTGAATATACTGATGGTTCTAAGCCAGATATAGTTTCTAAGCCTGTTGGTGTAGTCAAATGAAGAAGGAGGAAGGCCAATGAAGAAGATAATGTTTTTGATGATCATCCTTCCATTATGGTTTGTTTTGCCTTCTTATGCTGATTCTTTTACCGATCTTCAAATGGGGGCAAGACCTGCGGGCATGGGAGGTGCTTTTGTAGCCATAGCAGATGACGCTAACGCTCTGTATTGGAATCCAGCTGGGCTTATTCAAAATACTTTTGTGGAATTTACCACTATGCATGGTATTCCTTTTGGAATAAAGACTCTTTCTACTGATTATATTGCTTATGCTCAACCTTTGGGGCTTCGCTATGGATTTGGAGTGAGTTTCTTAAGAAATGCCGCTAAATTAGAAGAAGGAGTGTTAAAAAAGACAAGTAAGATGACAGAAGATACATATACTCTTACTTTAGCTTCAGCCGTTAATTCAAAAGTCTCTCTTGGTACTACTATTAAAAGATTAGCCATTGAGACTAAAATTGAAAGCGGAGCAGGTTTTGGTTTCGACTTTGGTATTCTTTATAAATATAGTGATAGAATATCATTTGGCACTATGTTTAGAAATTTGGCTGCAGATGTGAAGGATGAAAAAGTTCCCAATGTCTTTAGAGTAGGAACAGCTATTAAGTGGGGAAAAAACTTACTCTTGGCTTTAGATGTAAATGGAAAGGAAGGGATAAATAACCAAGAAGAAACTACTTATTTATTACATTTGGGCGCTGAAAAGAAATTTGGTAGGAATTTTGCTTTTAGAATAGGCAGCGATCAAGACCAAAATTTAAGTTTTGGATTAGGATTTATTTATAGAACTTGGGTTATGGACTATGCTTATTACAAGAGTAATGCTGATTTGGATTACTCTCATCGACTTTCTTTATCATTACACTATAATGAATAAACTGCTGCAAAATCTTTATAGCAGCTTTTTTAAAGAATAAAAGGAGGTAGTCATGAAAAGATTTATTATTCTCTTTATTTCTTTGGTTGTCTTTCTTCCAGTGTGGACATTAGCTGTCACAGAGACTTCGGCTGGTAATTTCACCATCGTTATCAAGAAAGGAGATACCATCCATAAGATAGCCAAGCAGTATTTGAAGAATCCTAAAGAGTGGCAAAAGATAGTCAAATTTGAAGAAAATAAGCACATCAAAAACCCAAATAAGATTTATCCTGGCCAAGCAATTACTATTCCCTTTCATTTATTGAAAGAAGAATATGTCCAAAAACCTATTGCTATTAAGAGCGAAGAAGTAGAAAAACTAAAAGCTGAAATAAAATCTTTAAAGGCCGAAGTAGAACCCTTAAGGGTTGAAATTAAAGAAAAGAATGATTATATTGCTAAATTAAAAGAAGAATTAACTGAAAAATGTGCTTACCTTGAAGAACAAAACTTAAAGATCACTAACTTTCAAGATGAAGTATCTACTTTAACGATGTCTTTAAATAATAAAGAGCTGTCTTTAAAGGAAAAAGAATTACTTTTGGGTAACAAAGAAACACTCTTAAAGGAAAAAGAAGAAGAGCTAAAAGTGGCCAAAGCTGAAGCAGGACAGTTAAGTGAAAGATTAGTTAAGATGGAAGAAGAATATAAGTTTGCTCAAAAAGCAGTCAAAGCAGATGAAATGGTAGCCAAGTCTATTATTTCCTTAGAGAGAGCTAAAGAAAAAGGAGCCTTAAGATATGAAAAACAACTTGTTAAGAGTGCCGAGCTTCTTAAGGAAAAAGCTGCCTGGGCTATGATTCGTAAAGAGTATGAAAGAAGTGTGGTCTTAGCTGAGGAGTCTATTAAAGATGCCAGTGAAGCTGAGCAGATTGCCGATAATATGGCTGGAAAATATAAGATCTCTTTCTTATTTGATCATTTTTATTTTTGGAACTTAAAGAATAAGCCTACTTTACTAAGGACAGAATAACATCAAAATTTTGATGTTATTCTTGAGAAGAAAAGTAGGGAAAATAAATTTAGAGGAAAAAACTACCTTCTTTTTATCTTTAAATCTTTTGTAGCCAGTGTTTCTCTTTGAAACACTGGCTTAATTTATTTCTTAACTTTCTGTGGTCCAGGTTTTATAGTTTCTTTCTCGGTGACAATTAGGTGGACGGGTAGATCATTAAGATCACGAGGAAAGCTTTTTACAATTTGCAGTTGAAAAGCTAACCCTAAGCAAGTAACATCTTTTCTTAACTCCAGAAGAAAGCGATCGTAATAGCCTCCTCCATAACCAATTCTATATCCTTCTTGGTCAAAAACCACTCCAGGTACAATGACTAAATCAACTTCTTGAGGAGAGATAATTCTTCTATAATTAACTTTGGGTTCCAAAATTCCAAAGGTTCCTATTTCTAATTCTTCTTCCATGTTTTTTATTTCTGAAATAAGCAATCTTTTTTCTTTAGGTAAAGCAAGAGGTACCGCTACTTTCTTTTTTTGTTTAATTAATTCCATTATGATTTCTCGGGTAACTACTTCGCTCCCAAAATTTACATAGGTAAATATAATTTGAGCCTTTGAAACCTCTTGAAGAGAAAATAGTCTTTCTTTTATTTTTCTACTCTTCTCTTCTATTTTTTCTTTTTTCAACAAGTTTCTTTTATGAAGAAGTTTATTTCTTAACTCTTGTTTCACATTTTCTTTCTCTTGGTAATTTAAGCTAAAATCTTTACCAGGATAATGGTTTTTAATCATTAATGGTTTATTTGTTTTGGGGTAAAAAGAGGTTGGTTTTTTAATCTTTTGCCAAATTGGTTTTTGTCTTTTATTAATATTTCTCGTCATCTTCTTTAAAAAATTTTTTTCCTTTTGCCCTCACTTTACTTTTCTCTCAAAAATATTAGTTTAACCAAGTTTCCTGTAGTTGTCAAATGGTTTCAGCAATTGTGTTAGCCACAAATAATTAAATTGACTTAGAGGGTAATTTTTGATACAAGTATGAATAATTTTCTTAGTCTTCTAGCAGGAGGTAATTAGAAATGCTTAAGAAGTTGATGATCTTTATTATTCCTATCTTCTTTCTTTTTAATTGTGCCAAAAAAGAAGAGGTCATTAAGATTGGAGGAGTGGGGCCTTTAACTGGTTCTCAAGCAGAAATAGGACAAGATTTAATTAACGGAGAGAAATTAGCGGTGGAAGAGATTAATGCTCAAGGAGGTCTTTTAGGTAAAAAAGTAGAATTACTAGCGATGGATGATAAAGCTGATCCTAAAGAAGCGGTAAACGTGGCTCATAAATTTGTTTCTGATCCTGATATCGTAGCGGTGGTAGGCCATTTAAATAGTGGCGCTACTCTTCCTGCTTCCATTGTTTATCATCAAGCCAACATGGTGATGCTTACTCCTTCTTCTACTAATCCCAAGGTTACCAAGCAAGGATTTAAGAATGTCTTTAGAGCTTGTATTACCGATGAGGTTCAAGGACCTTTATGTGCAAGTTTTGCTATCGAGACATTAAAAAAGGAAAAAATTGCTGTTTTACACGACAAAACAGCTTATGGTCAAGGAATAGCTGAGCAATTTACTAAAACAGTGATAGAAAAAGGTAAGAATCTTTTACTCTTTGAAGGAATTACCGAAGGTGAGAGAGATTTTATGGCGATTTTAACTAAGATTAAGAATTTAAACCCAGATCTTCTTTTCTTTGGAGGAATATTCCCAGAAGGCGGTATCATTATTAAACAAGCTCGACAATTAGGTCTTAAAGCTACTTTTATGACCGGTGATGGATGTTTTGCTCCAGAATTTATGAGGATTGCTGGTCAAGCTTCAGAGGGAACGGTGGTTAGTTTCTTAGCTCCTCCTTGGGAAGAGAAAAAGTCTGCTTCTGAGTTTGTTGCTACATTCAAAAAGAAGTATGGAGCAGTAAAGACCTATGCTCCTTATGGGTATGAATGTGTGAATATTATTGCTCAAGCCATTAAGATAGCTGGTAAGGTGGAAAGAAGAACGATTTTAGAAGTGATGAACGATCCTGATTTTTACTACGAAGGCATCTTAGGTAGAACTCAGTTTGATCTTTATGGAGATACCAAGAATAAAGACCTTTATTTTTATGTAGTCAAGAACGGTAAATTTCAATTATACAGATAATTAAAAGAGTAAACTTTCAGGTGTCAGCAGGAAGCTTTGACCTAAATATCCTCAAGCAAAATAAGTTTGCGAAAAGTGGTTAAAAAATTATAGATTTTTGAAAACTGATACCTGAATGCTGACTAAAAGACAAAGATAATCGATGAAAACATATGTTTCTCCAGCAAGTTATTAATGGACTTACTTTAGGATGTATCTATGCTCTCATTGCTTTAGGTTATACTTTGATCTTTGGCATTATTAAGCTTATTAATTTTGCTCAAGGAGAAGTGTCGATGGTGGGAGCCTATATCGCCGTGGGAGTGATTATCGTTTTAAGTAAGTTTGGATTTTTAACAGAAAATTTATTTTTAAGTTTAACTTTTGTCTTCTTGGTAACGGTGATAGGGTGTTCTTTATTAGGAATATTAGTAGAACTGGTGGCTTTTCGTCCCCTTAGAAATTCTCCTTCTCTTAGTGCTTTAATTACTTCTTTAGGAGTATCTATCTTTCTCCAAAATGGTTTTATGCTCTTATTTGGCTCTGAGAATAAGATATTTCCTTCTCTTTTCCAAAAACTACTCCCTTTAGGAAATACTCATCTTTCTTATCTTCAAATATTTATTATTGTCTTATCCTTAATCTTGATGCTATTACTCCACCTTTTTATCAAAAAGACCAAATTAGGCAAATCTATGCGGGCAGTTTCAGAGGATAAGGTGCTCTCTAATTTAATGGGTATCAACATCAACAAGACCATTAGAAGTACTTTTATTGTAGCTTCTATTTTGGGGGGTGTGTCTGGAATTATGTTGGGTATGTATTATGGAGTAGCTCGTTACGATATGGGGCTTTTTCCTGGGATTAAAGCTTTTACGGCCGCTATCTTAGGGGGAATTGGAAATGTCCCTGGAGCAATGGTGGGGGGAGTGGTCTTGGGAATTGTAGAAAGTTTAAGTGCGGGATATATTTCTGTAGATTATAAGGATGTTTTTGCTTTTATTCTCTTGATTATAGTCTTGATCTTTAAGCCTCAAGGATTTTTAGGAGAGAAAGTTTCTCAAGAATAGTAAACTTGCCGTAAGTGTTCAGCTATCAGCCTTCAGCTTGGACAAGGCCTTACAGCTCAAAAGCGGAAGACACAAAAGGTAGAAATGCTTCGTTTTGCCTTGATTTTATGGTCAAAGCTTTCTACTTAAGCTTCAGGCTGAATGTTTATAAATATTGATAAAATTCTAAACTTTAAGCAAATCCAAAGCCTAAATTTTCGCAAACCAATCTTTATCAGCAATACTAATTATGAAACTTTATAGAATATAGTTTTATGCAAAGAGAAGGTATTTTAAGAAAATCCATCATTTCTTTTTTAATCATAGTCTCTTTAATTAGCCTGCCTTTTATCTTGCCTACCCAATACTATGTCCATATCTTAGTTCTTTCTGGAGTTTATGTCATTATGGCGACAGGGCTTAATTTGGTAGTAGGTTTGGTTGGTTTATTAGATTTAGGATATATGGCTTTTTATGCTGTAGGTGCTTATAGCTGTGCTCTTTTATCTATTCATTACCAAATTTCATTTTGGTTTTTACTTCCTTTGGGGGGAATATTAGCGGCAGGTTTTGGAGTATTGTTAGCTTTGCCAGCTTTGAGAGTTAGAGGAATGTACTTAGCTATTGTTACTTTAGGATTTGGAGAGATTACTCGGCTCATCCTTACTAATTGGGATAGCTTAACTAACGGACCTAAAGGGATAATGGGGGTTTTGCCTCCCCAGATAAATAACTTTACTTTTATCACCCCTACTTCATTTTATTATCTAATCTTATTATTAGGAACAGGAGTGGTCCTGGCTACTTACCAGCTAAGCCAGTCCAGAATAGGAAAAATTTGGTTAGCGATTAAAGATGATGAAGTCGCAGCTTCTGCATTAGGAGTAAATATTATCAAGATGAAGTTAGCCGCTATAGCCATAGGAGCTTTTTTAGCGGGCATGGCTGGTTGTTTCTTTGTTAGTTGGCAAGGATTTGTAGCTCCCATGAGCTTTACTTTCTTGGAATATATTATTATCTTATCTATTGTCATTTTAGGTGGTCTAGGCAATATTTTAGGTTCAGTAGTTAGTGCCTTTATCTTAATTATCTTGCCTGAACTTTTGAGAGAATTTCAGATATATAGGATGTTATTTTTTGGCTTATCTTTAATCCTGATCATGGTTTATAAAAGTAAAAGAAAGGTTAAAGCCAAGGATGTTACCTACCACGAAGATCTCGAAGTATCAAAAAAAGAGCATTTAAATATCTTAAAGAGTTTAGAAGTAAAAAATAGTATCAGACCTAAGGAAGGTATAGTTTTAGAAGCAGAAGGAATAAGTAAGAATTTTGGAGGCTTAAGAGCTTTATCTTATGTAGACTTTAAAGTTAGAGAATTGGAGATCTTAAGTATTATTGGGCCTAATGGTGCAGGCAAGACGACTCTCTTTAATTGTATCAGTGGTTTAGAAAGACCTGATTGTGGCAAAGTGCATTTTCAAGAAAAGAAGATTATCGGAGGTCATAAAGATTTAAAGACTTATCAAATAGCCAAAGCTGGTATCTCTCGAACCTTTCAAAATGCTCGGCTCTTTGAAAGCTTAAATGTTTTAGAAAATATCCTAATAGGAAGTTATCTTTATCAAGATAAAGAACAAGAAGAAGGAAGGGATACTGCTCTCGATATGTTGGATTGTGTAGGTTTGAAAGAAAAGATTAAGGAAGAAGTTAATAGTTTAAGTTATGGCTACCAACGATACTTAGAGATTGCCCGAGCTTTGGCGACTAAGCCTAAACTACTCCTTTTGGATGAACCAGCGAACGGATTAAATAGGCACGAAAGAGAGATATTAATGAAGTTACTTTTTAAAATAAGGGAAGAATTAAGGATGACCATTATCTTAATTGAACATGATATGAGGGTAGTAATGAAGATTTCAGATAGGATAGTGGTTTTAGATCACGGAAAAAAGATTGCCGAGGGAACGCCTCAAGAGATTAAAGAAAGTTCTTTGGTTCAAGGAGCTTATTTAGGAAAGAATAAAAATGAATGAAGAGATCTTATTGGAAGTAAAAGATATTTGGGTCTATTATACCAATATTCCTGCCTTGAAAGGTGTTTCGTTAAAGGTAAAAAGAGGAGAGATAGTAGCTCTTTTAGGGGCTAATGGCGCTGGAAAGACTACTACTTTAATGGCTATTTCTCAAATCTTAAAAATTAAGCAAGGCAAAATATTTTATAAAGGAAGGGATATAACTAATCTTTCTCCAGAAAAGATAGCTACGATGGGTATAAGACAGATACCAGAACGAAAGAAAGTCTTTCGTTATCTAAAGGTAGAAGATAACTTATTAATGGGTGCTTACTTAGAAAAAGATAAAGTTAAAATTAAAGAAAACTTAGAGAAAGTTTATCATTTTTTTCCTCAACTTTGGGAAAGAAAGGATAAATTAGGAGATACCTTAAGTGGCGGAGAACAACAGATGTTAGCTATTGGCATGGCTTTAATGTTAGAAGTAGAACTTCTTCTTTTAGACGAACCTTCCTTAGGACTGGCGCCTAAATTAGTGGAAGAAACTTTTGAAATCATAACCGAGATAAATAAAAAAGGAACTTCTATCTTATTAGTGGAGCAAAATGTTCAGATGGCTTTAGAGGTAGCTAAACGAGGATATGTTTTAGAGGTAAGTCAAATTAAATTTGAAGATTCTGCCGAAGGTCTATTAAAAAATCCTAAAATTAAAGAAGCTTATTTAGGAAGTTAGACCCAATAAAAATTAGTTTGCGAAAAATTCAGCTTCCTAATAGCTTCCTAATAAGTTGAAAATTCTCTGTCAGTAAACTCTTAAGCTCATGTTTATAAATAATAAATGTTCAATCAAATGAGATCTATAATCTCAAAATCTTGCAATAATAATTGACAATTAAATAAAGGTAAGATACGATAAAATAAAGTTATTAAAGAATATGATAGGAGTTTAAGCTGATGTGGGAAGAAAAATATTCAGAGATAGAAGAGATTCAAAAAAAGATAGATGATTTAAAGGAGTATCTTTGAATATAAAAAGAATTTAGAGATAGTTCAAAGATTAGAAAAACTAATTTTAAAGCCTAATTTTTGGAATGAAGGCGAAGAGGCCAAAAAAGTGATGCAAGAACTGAGTCAGGCTAAAGAAGGGGTAAGTATTATTGATCATTTATCTTCTAAGGTTGAAGATCTAAAAATATTAGTTAAATTAGGCGAGGAAGAAAATGATAGCTCAGTTATTACCGAAATCGAAAAAGAGATAGCTTTACTCCATAAAGATATAAGGGATCTTGAGTTAAGGAGCTTATTTAAAGAAGAGCATAGTAAAAATAATGCTTTGGTCTCTATCCGTCCAGGCACAGGAGGGACAGAATCGTGTGATTGGGCTTCCATGCTTTTAAGGATGTATCTTAGATGGGCAGAGGCTAATGGTTTTAAAGTTTCTATTCTCTACTTATTGCCAGACGAAGAAGCCAAAGGCATTAAAGATGTTACTCTTAAGGTAAGTGGTAATTATGCTTATGGTTACTTAAGAGCAGAAGATGGTGTCCATAGATTAGTAAGGATTTCACCTTTTGATGCCAGTGGAAGACGACATACTTCTTTTGTTTCGGTCTCAGTTATTCCTGAAATAGAAGATGATATCATTGTAGAGATAAAAGATGAGGATCTATCCATTGATACTTTTCGAGCTAGTGGTGCTGGAGGGCAACATGTTAATGTTACGGATTCGGCAGTAAGAATTACCCATCTTCCTACCAAGATGGTGGTTACTTGTCAAAACGAACGATCTCAATACAAAAACAAGATCAGTGCTTTGAAGGTTTTAAAGTCTCGGTTATATGAATATTATCAAAGAGAAAAAGAAGAAAAGATGAAGAAAATTAGGGGTGAAAAAAAAGAGATTGCCTGGGGAAGTCAAATTCGCTCTTATGTTTTTCAACCTTATACTTTAATCAAGGACCATCGAACTGGAATAGAAAGAGGAGATGGTCAAAAGGTCTTAGATGGTGATCTGATGGATCTGATGATTGCTTTTCTTCAAAGCAAGGCTAAAGGTAAACAAAGTTAAAATGAGAGTCTTGGTGATTGGTTCTGGAGGTCGAGAGCATGCTATTTGTTATCAACTTAAACAAAGTAAAAAAGTAGAGCAGATTTATGCTATTCCTGGAAATGGAGGCTTAGCTAAGATAGCTTGTTGTCTAAACATTAATCTTGGAGAAGAAGGTTATCTTAAAAAGATTAAAGAGGTGGTAAATCAAGAAAAGATTGACCTTACTATTGTAGGGTCTGAAACCCCTTTAGTCGATGGGATAGTAGATTATTTTAAAAAAGATGGTTTAAAGATATTTGGTCCCCAAAAAGCAGCCGCGATGATCGAAGGAAGTAAAGCCTTTGCTAAAGAATTTATGGTTCGTCACCAGATACCTACTCCAAGATATAAGATATTTGAAGATGCTCAAAAGGCTATAAAGTATCTCGAAGAACATAATTATCCTTTAGTGGTTAAATATGATGGTTTAGCTGCTGGTAAAGGTGTCTTTATTTGCCAAGGCAAAGAAGAAGCTACCCAGGCTATTGATGATATTTTAGTAAAAAAGATATTTAGTCAGGATAATCCTAAGATAATCATTGAGGATTTTGAAGAAGGAGAGGAGATTTCTTTATTAGCTTTTTGTGATGGTCAGGATGCCATCTGTTTGCCTTCGGCGCGAGATCATAAACGTCTCCTTGATGGAGATAAAGGTCCAAATACTGGAGGGATGGGAGCTTACTCACCTTTTCCTTTGGTAGATGATCAGTTATTAAAAAAGATAAAAGAAGAGATCTTGTTACCTACCGTAGCAGGATTAAGAAATGAAGGCCGGGCTTATGTAGGCGTACTTTACTTAGGATTAATTAAGACTAAAGAAGAGGTTAAGGTATTAGAATACAATGCTCGTTTAGGCGACCCTGAGGCTCAAGTGCTTTTACCTCGATTAGAAACAGATTTAATAGAGATAATTGAAGCTTGCTTAGAAGGAAGGATTAAAGAAATAAAGGTAAGGTGGCGTTTAAAATCTTGTCTTTGTGTAGTTTTAGCTTCTTCTGGATATCCGGAGACAGTTAAAAAAGGAAAAGAGATTGAAGGATTGGAGATAGAAGATAATGAGGTGATTATTTTTCATGCGGGCACTAGGAGAGAAGGAGATAAGATAGTGACTAACGGAGGAAGAGTCTTAGGAGTAACAGCATTAGGTGAAGATATTTTAGAAGCTAAAGAAAAGGCTTATCAGGCAGTGAAAAAGATTAATTTTGAAGGAATGTATTATCGCTGTGATATAGGGAGAAATTATGCCTGATTGCTTATTTTGTAAAATAATTTCTAAAGAGATTAAGAGTAACATCGCTTATGAAGATGAAAAAGTAATGGCCTTTTTAGATGTAAACCCTAAAGCTCCTCTTCATATCTTAATTATTCCTAAAAAACATATCTCGACTATCTTAGAGATAGAAGAAGAGGATAAAGAATTAATTGGCCATATTTATTGGGTAGGAAATAAATTAGCTAAAGAAAATTATATTGACAAGGAAGGATTTAGAGTAATTTTAAACTGCAATAAAAATGCCGGCCAAGAAGTATTTCATATCCATTTTCATCTTTTAGGTGGTAGGAAATTACATTGGCCACCAGGGTAATGGTAAGCTTATCAAGGTTTATTAAGTTTTAAAAATTTAATTTAAATTTGATTTATTTGGATCTAGTTTACTTTTAGAGAGGGGGGATGAAGATGGCTGAGGTATTCGTAAGAGATAATGAATCTTTTGAAAATGTCTTAAGAAGATTTAAGAAAGAATGTCAAAAAGCTGGCATATTGTCAGAGTTAAAGAAGAGAGCTTTTTATGAAAAACCAAGCGAAAGAAGAAAAAAGAAGATGGAGGCTGCTCGTAGGAAGAAAAGATGGAGGTAGAAATTTCCATCAGATAATTTAGAAAGGAGATAAGGTATAATTATGAAAAGAAGGTATTTGTTTACTTCAGAATCAGTAACCGAAGGACATCCTGACAAGATAGCTGATCAGATATCAGATAGCGTTTTAGATGCGGTTATGGAACGAGACAAGATGGGAAGAGTAGCTTGCGAAACTACAGTTGCTACTGGGATGGCTTTTATTTGTGGAGAAATTACCACTACCTGCTACGTAGAGATTCCTAAAATTGCTAGAAGTGTAATTAAAGATATTGGTTATACCGATGCAGATTATGGTTTTGATTACGAAAGTTGTGCTGTGGTGGTAGCTATTGATGAGCAGTCTCCAGATATAGCCTTAGGTGTGGATCGGGATGGAGCAGGAGATCAAGGAATGATGTTTGGCTATGCTACTAACGAAACACCAGAATTTATGCCGATGCCTATTATCTTAGCTCATAAATTAACTAAACGGTTAGCTGAGGTACGAAAAAATAAAGATATTGCTTTTTTGCGTCCTGATGGAAAGTCTCAAGTTACGGTTGAATACTTTGAAGGTAAGCCAGTTAGAGTGGATAGTGTCGTGATCTCAGCTCAGCATAATCCAGGAATCTCTTATGAAGTAATTAGAGAGAATATTTTAGAGAAGGTAATTAGAAAAGTGATTTCAGCTGAGCTTTTAGATGAAGAAACAAAGTATTATATAAATCCTACCGGCAGATTTGTGATCGGAGGTCCTCAAGGAGATACCGGTTTAACTGGAAGAAAGATTATTGTCGATACTTATGGAGGCATGGGTAATCACGGAGGAGGTTGTTTTTCCGGAAAAGACCCTACTAAAGTAGACCGTTCGGGCTCATATATGGCTCGTTATGTGGCTAAAAATATTGTTGCGGCAGGCTTAGCTGATCGTTGCGAGGTGCAAATTGCTTATGCTATTGGAGTAGCTGAGCCAGTTTCGGTAATGATCAACACTAAGGGTAGTGCTAGAGTCCCAGAAGAAGATTTAGAAAAAGTAGTCAAAAAAATGTTCAATCTGACCCCAAAAGGAATTATTGAAACATTAGATTTAAGACGACCTATTTATAAAAAGACAGCTTGTTATGGCCATTTTGGAAGAGATGAAAAGGAGTTTACCTGGGAAAAAAATAATATGGTAGAAGTTTTAAGATCAGCCTTTAGCTTATAATAAATTAAAAAAGTAAGCATTCAAGTATCAGCTTTAATTAGGAATAAGTCCAGTTAAAGAAAGAGGTGCATATTTTTTCAGAGACGTTACTCCTTGATTTTATTAACGTTAGCTGATAGCTATAGCTGAACTTACTTAAAAAGAAATCTCAAGCTTAAAAACGAACAAAAAGTTTATTAAATAATTAAAAGGAGATGGTAAAAAATGTCTACTCAACAATATGATGTAGCAGATATAAATTTAGCGAGTAAGGGAAGACAGCGAATAAAGTGGGCGGCGAGAGAAATGTCGGTCTTAAGTATCATTAAAGAGCGGTTTAAGAAAGAAAAACCTTTAGCTGGGGTTAAGATTGCTGCTTGTCTTCATGTAACCTCCGAGACTGCTAATTTAGTTGATACTTTAAAGGAAGGTGGAGCAGAAGTAGTGCTATGTGCTTCTAACCCTCTTTCTACTCAAGATGATGTCGCGGCTAGTATTGTTTTAGACCTTGGAATACCTGTCTTTGCCATTAAAGGAGAAAGCAACGAGACTTACTACCGCCATATTTACAGTACCTTAGAAATTAAACCTGATATAACTATGGATGATGGGGCAGATTTAGTCTCGATCATTCATAAAGAGATGCCTGATTTAGCTAAAAAGATGATGGGAGGAACAGAAGAAACTACCACCGGGGTAATTCGACTGAAGAGTTTAGAGGCTAGAGATGCTTTAATGTTTCCAGTAATTGCAGTTAATGAGGCAATGACTAAGCATCTATTTGATAATCGTTACGGGACAGGACAAAGTACTATTGATGGTATTCTTCGAGCTACTAATGTTTTACTTTCCGGCAAAAACTTTGTAGTTTGTGGTTATGGGTGGTGCGGTAAAGGAGTGGCGATGCGAGCTAAAGGCGCAGGAGCTAAGGTGATCGTGACCGAAGTTAATCCCGTCAAAGCTCTGGAAGCTTTAATGGAAGGTTTTCAAGTAATGCCTATTATGGAAGCTTCAAAGATTGGAGATATATTTGTTACCGTAACTGGCGATATTAATGTGATTAGAAGAGAACATTTTGAAGTAATGAAGGATAAGGCTATCTTAGCTAATTCAGGTCATTTTAATGTAGAGATTGATATTCCCACTCTGGAAAGTATTTCTAAGTCAAGAAGAACAGTTAGAGAGTTTGTAGAAGAATTTACTTTAAAAGATGAAAAAAAGATCTATCTTTTAGCTGAAGGAAGGTTAGTTAATTTATCTTCTGCCGAGGGGCATCCTTCTTCGGTAATGGATATGAGCTTTGCTAACCAATCTCTAAGTGCTCAATATATGAAGGAAAATAAAGGTAAACTTAAAAATAAAGTCTATGTTATTCCTCAAGAGATAGATGAAGACATTGCTTTTATTAAGTTAAGTTCTATGGGAATGTCTATTGATGAATTAACGGAGGAACAAAAGAAGTATTTAGCTAGTTGGGAATTAGGAACCTAAGAGCTTCTTTTTTTATTTATTAGACTAAAAGGAGTAAAATTATGATTGGAGTGGTGGTGGTTAGCCACCAAAATTTATCAGAAATTTTAATAGAAACAGCTATTTCTATTATGGGGCATCAAGAAGATATTACTCCAGTAACATTTTTTTCTCATGAAGATTTAGAAGATCTAAAAAAGAAGATTATTTCAGCCATTAAGAAAGTAGATTCTGGAGGAGGAGTGGTGGTCTTTACTGATTTATTAGGGGGAAGTTGTTGTAATGCTTGTGCTGAAATATTAGATAAAGAAAAAATAGTGGTCATTACTGGTTTAAACATAGCGATGTTATTAGATATTATGGTTCATAGAAAATTATCTAATTTTAATGAGGTCGTCAAATTAGTTATGTTAGCTGGAGTAAAAAGTATTAAGAACTTAAAAGAGATAATAACCAAGAATGAGTAAACAACTTTTAATTGCTCGGATTGATGATCGCCTTATTCATGGACAAGTGGTGGTAGGCTGGGGCAGAGTGATTGGTTTTCAGCTCTACATTGTCATTAATGATGAAGTAGCTAAGGATAAAACACAGCAAAATTTAATAAAGATAGCCATTCCCGTGGAAGCTAAAGTCTTAATATTCTCAATAGAAGAAGCTATTGAGAAATTAACTCGGGTAGTAAAAAATAAGAGAGCGATGTTGCTTTTTTCTAATCCTACAGATGTGTTAAAAGTGATAAAAGGTGGATTTAAGATTTGTAGCGTCAACTTAGGTGGCTTAAGAAAATCGGAAAAAAAAAGGGAAATTTTACCTACAGTCTTTCTTGATAATGAAAAAATCGAAGTTTTTAAAGAATTATCTCTTTTGGGAATTGAAATTGAGTATCGACTTTTACCAGGTGACGAAAAGGTAGACTTTATGGAAGTCTTAAAAAATGGAAAATTTATTTAATATTATGTAAGCGTTTAGCCGTCGGGTGCCAGCAGGAAGTTTTGACCATAAAATCAAGACAAAAAAGTCTTTCCTTTACCGCCTTTTTATCTTTTTGTGCCGCAATGCCTTATAAAAGCTAAAAGCTGATCGCTGAATTTATATAGTTATATTTATATAGTTATATATGGAAATAGTTATATATGGAAAATTTATTTAATATTATTTATATAGGAATTATAGGAGGGCTTATTAATTTAGATACCACTGTTTTTGCCCAAACTATGATTTCAAGACCATTAGTTACCGCTCCTCTGGTTGGATACTTTTTAGGATATCTTTTGGGGTGTCCAGGAGAAGGCTTAAACTTAGGTTTAGTCATTGGAGTTTTATTAGAACTTTTGTGGTTAAATACTTTACCCATGGGTGCTTCGTTGCCACCTAATGTTTCTTTGCCTTCCACGGTGGGTGTTTCTTTATGCTTACTGATAAAAAAAACAATGGTGGTAGAAATAAATATTTTAATTATCATCGTGATCATAGAAGCTTTTATCTTAGGTTCAATCTATGGAAGATTGGAGATATTAACTAGAAATATCTTAAATAAAAAGATAGCTCGAGCAGTGATTAGCCATGTGAATGAAGGAAAACTTTGGGCAGTAAGTATACTTAATTGGAAATGCATCTCTTATCACTTCTGGTTAGGATTTAGCCTTTGTTTCTTTTCCATCTTATTTCTCTTTTATCCTACTATCCTTCTTATTAGTTGGTTACCAGCGAAAGTTGTTAAAGGACTTTTATTGGCTAAAACTTTACTTCCTCTTTTGGGAGTAGCCATCGCTATTAATATGTTTTTTACCAAAAGATTGTTATCTTATCTTATTATTGGTTTTATCTTAGCCTTGGTATGTAAGTTTTCGTAATTAATATGTTTTTTACCAAAGGATTGTTATCTTATTATTTTATTGGTTTTATCTTAGCCTTGGTATGTAAGTTTTCGTAAACGTTCAAGCTGCAGTTAATTAAAAAGGGTTCTTTTTGGTTCTTTCTTAACTTGGTATGTAAGTTTTCGTAATCGTTCAGGCTACAGCAAAACAGGGGAAGAAAAACTGCAAAATGGGCCCTGTCCAATAAAAAATGCTTAATGAAAGAATGAAAAATTAGTTTTTACCGCCAAAGCACTAAACTATCTTTTTAATTTTTCATTATCTATTGGATAAGGGACAGTTATTTTTGAAATTAGTTGAACGGTTACAAGTTTTCTTATTAAATTAAGATGAATATATTAGCTATTATCTATCTCTTTGTAATAAGTTTAATATTTTTTCCGTCTTTGGCCTTGACTAATAGCTACGAAGAACAAGGAACTTATTTGGCAGATAAAAATAAAGCTGCCCTTCATTCTGTATATTTTTGTGATGAAAATAATGGTTGGGCTGTAGGTTACCAAGTAAATGTTAAGACTAGCGATGATACAATTAATGATAATGTTGCTTATATTCTTAAGACTACAGATGGAGGGAAAAATTGGCAGGATATTACTCCCAAGAAAATATTAGAAAAGGGCAAATGGGTTTTTTGGATGGGGGAAAGACTTTATAAAGTCTTCTTTATCGATAAAGATAATGGCTGGGTAATAGGCACTCATAGAACTATAGCTAAGACAAGCGATGGAGGAAATAGTTGGAGTGAAATAAATTTTCAGGCAGAGGAAGATAGAACAAACGGACATGAAGTCTGGAGAGATATCTTTATTTATCAAGAAGGGGATGCTTATAAAGGCTTCTTGATAGGAGGAAGGTATAAGAATACTGATTATAATTATCAAGATGTGGATAATGGGTATAAGCATGAAGGTTTTTTATACCGATATGTTGATGATAATAAGAAAGATAATAATAAAATAGACCTAACTGAAGTAAACGTCTTTAAAGAAAAGAGGTATAAGCATCTTACTAGTCTAAGTATTAGTTTAGTTAATGGCCATAAGGATGTCTGGGTTACAGGTTATAATTATGAAGGTAAAAATGATGTTGATAATTTTGGGCTTGTCTATTTCTCTGATGATGGAGGGGTTACCTGGAAAGAGGTAAGTCCTAAGAAAAAAGGGCATTCGGGAAAAGATTATTCATTAGCTTGCTATAATAGTATAGCCTTAAGTAGTTACAATGCTTGGGTAGTAGGCACTGATAATACTATCTTGCTTTCCAGTGATTATGGAAATAGTTGGAAAAACCAAAACTATGAGAAGAAGTTATCCCAAGAAAATCTTAATAAGATATTCTTGGTCACTAATAATCTTGGGTATGCTGCGGGTAATAGAGGTAACTTATACCTTACTTTAAATGGCGGAGAAACTTGGGAAAAAGATAAAGATATTTCTCTTAAATACTGTGATAAAAAATTTCAAGGAATACATTTTCCTACCCTCACTAAGGGATGGATAATTGGAGAAGGAGAGGTAGAAGGGAAAAACATCACTATCTTAAAGTATCTTCAAAGTGAAGAAATTTATTCGAACCAAGAAAAGGTGGTCATTTATCCTAATCCTTTTATCCCTAACGATTATCTTGAGAAGACAGGAAGTTATAATAGTGGGATTACCATAGAAAATTTATTTCCTTATAGTTCTATAAAGATATTTACTACTTCCGGAGAGTTTGTTAAAGAACTTTCCCTCGCTGATGCTTACGGAAGGATCATTTGGAAAGTTGATAGTTCTATTTCCAGTGGCTTATACTTACTTGCTGGAAAAAGTAAGAATAATAAGAAAACCCTTGGGAAAGTAGTCATTATTAAGTAAGATTATTTATAGTAGTTATTAACGAAAACTAGACATAGGAAATAATACCGAGCAATAAAAGATAAACTCGTTGGCACTCAATTAATTTGCTCTATGTCAAATTTTCATTAATAAGTGCTATAAGGTATTTTTATAGACGAAGGCAAGAATGGATAAAAAACTTATCAGTGGTTTTGATTTACTAAAAGTTGCTTTTAGAACTTTGTGTTTCCAGGCAGTGTGGAATTTTGAGCGGATGTTAAACATTGGTTTTGCTTATGCTATTTTTCCTATCGGTAAGAAGTTATATCCAGAAATAGAAAGCCGAAAAAAGTTTATCATGAGGCATTTAGATTTTTTTAATACCCATCCTTATTTAGCTTCGATTTCTTTAGGTATAGTGATCTCAGAAGAAGAAAAAGCAGTCAAAGAAGGTAAGCAAGATTTAAGTAAGGCCATAGATTTAAAGACAAAATTAATGGGTCCTTTTGGAGCATTAGGAGATAGCTTATTTTGGGCAACTTTGAAGCCACTATTTGGTTTAGTGGGAGTAATGTTAGTCTTTTGGGGTTTTAATGAATGGGGTCCAGTGGTATTTTTATTAGCTTATAATTTAATTCATTTACCAGTAAGATATTTAGGAATAAAGAAAGGATACCAATGGGGTGAAAAAGCTATTGATCGGATTTGTAGTTTTCCTGTTCAAAAGATTATCTTCATAGCTCAAAAAGTAGCGATGTTCTTAATTGGCTTTGGAATGATTTTTTTAATTAATTTTCATGAGGTCTTTATTCTACCTGAAAATATGAAATTTATCTCTAAAATTATCTTTTTAGTCTTTAGTATCTCTATGGCTATTGCTATTAGATACCTGAAAAGAGTTTCTTTGCTCTTTACTTTATTTATTGGTTTTAGTATACTAATTGCTCATTTTATTGTCTAGGAATTTGAAAAAATTTAGTGGTATCTGACAATAGCTTAAAGGATTTATTATCTTATAATGAAGAAAAAATTAATGATTAAGAATAAATTAGGCTTACATGCCAGAGCAGCAGCTTTGTTTGTCCAAACAGCCAATAAGCATGAATCAGAAATATTAGTTAAAGCCGTAGGAGGCAATAGAAGAGTAAATGGTAAAAGCATTATGGGTGTAATGATGATTGCGGCAGCTTATAACCAAGAGATCTTAATAGAGGCTAAAGGAAAAGATGAGAGAGAAGCTTTAGAAGAGCTAACTGTTTTAATAGAAAGTAAGTTTAACGAGGAGTGACAAATGCTATACCCTGGGATTGCTGCCTCTTCCGGAATTGCCATAGGAAAAGCTTTTTTGTATGAGGTTGAAAAGATTAAGATTGACCATTATCAAGTTTCTGAATCTCAGGTAGAAGAAGAGGTTGAAAGATTTAAAGAAGCAGTGCAAAGAACTAAGAATGAAATATTAGAGGTAAAGAGGAAAATAAGTAATGAGATAAGTAAAGAATATGTCGATATTTTTAAAGTTTATCTTTTAGTCCTAGAAGATCCTTTCTTGATTATCGAAGTAATTCAGAAGGTAAAGAAAGAAAAAGTTAATATAGAATATGCCTTATGGGAAGTCCTAGAAGATTTAACTTCTAGTTTTAATGCCTTAGATGATGATTATTTAAGAGAGCGGGTTTCTGATATCTATGGCATTGGAAGAAAGATATTGCGTAACTTAGAAAATACAAAGAAGGTTTCTTTAAGTGATATTCAAGAGGAAGTAATTGTAGTCACTCACACTTTATCTCCTTCCGATACCGTCCAAATACAAAAGAGTAAAATAATTAGTTTTGTAACTGAAGTTGGAGGGAAGACTTCTCATACCGCCATTATGGCCCGAGCTTTAAAAATTCCAGCGGTATTAGGGATAAAGGATATTACTACCTGGGTTCAAAACGGGGATTTATTAATTGTTGATGGTCTTCATGGAATTGTTATTGTCAATCCCAATGAAGAGACTTTAAAAGAGTACCAAGAACAAAAGAAGAAGTTAAGTGAATTTATTGAGGGGTTAACCTCCTTAAGAGATTTACCTGCTCAAACATTAGATGGCTATAGAGTAGAAATTACGGCTAATATTGAAATTTCAGAAGAAGTAGAATTTGTGAAAAATTACGGAGCGGAAGGTATTGGTATTTATAGGACAGAGTTCATGTTCTTAGATCGAAGTGAGTTTCCTTCTGAAGAAGAGCAGTTTGAAGAATATAAAAAAATAGTTTCCAAAATGAATCCTTTTACGACAATTATTCGGACTATTGATCTAGGTGGAGATAAATTAGCTACCCATTTTAATTTTTCTGAAGAAGTAAATCCTTCCTTAGGCTTAAGAGCAATAAGGTTTTGTTTAAAATTCCCCGATATTTTTAAAAAACAACTTAGGGCTATCTTTAAAGCAAGTAATTATGGCCAAGTAAAGATTATGTTTCCTATGATTACCTCTTTAGATGAAATTCATCAACTAAAAAAGGCTTTAGAAGAAGTAAAGATAGAATTAAAAAAAGAAAGAGTACCTTTTGATGAGCAGATGGAGATAGGAATAATGATCGAGACTCCTTCTGCCGCTCTATGTGCAGATATTTTAGCCAAGGAAGTAAATTTTTTCAGTATCGGAACTAATGATTTAATTCAATATACTTTGGCGGTGGATCGAGGGAATGAAAGAGTAGCTTATTTATACACGTCTTCTCATCCTGCTATTTTACGATTAATCAAATTTGTTATTGAAGCTGCCCATAAGGAAGGAATTTGGGTAGGGATGTGTGGAGAAATGGCTGGCGATCCTTTGTATGCCCTTCTTCTTTTAGGTATGGGTTTAGATAAGTTTAGCATGAGTGTTTCCTGTGTCGCTGAGATTAAAGAGATCATTAGAAAGACTACCTTAAAAGAAGCTAAAGAATTAGTTTCAAAAATAACAAATTTACTAACTGCTGAGGAAGCAGATGAAGTGCTTAAAGAAAAAAGTCAAGAAAAGCTTAACTTAAGATAAATATTTAAGTTTAGATGTTTGTCTTATATATGTTATATTATAGTAGTTATTAACGAAAACCGGACATAGGAAATAATACCGAGTAATAAAAGATAAACTTGTTTGTCCTCAAATTAATTTGCTCTATGTCAAATTTTCATTAATAAGTGCTCTATATTATATTATTTATATTTAATTTAAGTGAAAGGAGAGTTTATGCCTGAATTAAGAAGGGATCCTATTGTAGGACGTTGGGTTATTATTGCTACAGAAAGAGGGAAAAGGCCTTCAGATTTTAAAGTTGATAATTTAGACACAGATGCTAAAAATTGTCCTTTTTGTCCAGGAAATGAAGAATTTACGCCGTCAGAAATAATAGCTTATCGAGAAAAAAGTACTCTTCCTGATAAACGGGGGTGGTGGACAAGGGTGGTACCTAATAAATTCCCTGCTCTTCGCATTGAAGGAGAATTAGATCGACAAGCGGTGGGAATTTATGATAGGATGAATGGTATTGGTGCCCATGAGGTGATTATTGATTCTCCTGATCATTTTAAAACTCCATCAGATTTAGATAATCATTATGTAGAAAAGATTATCTGGGCTTATCGGGATCGGATTATTGACTTAAAGAAAGATTCTCGCTTTAAGTACGTCTTAATTTTTAAAAATTATGGCCAAGTAGCCGGAGCAAGCATGTCTCATCCCCATTCTCAATTAATAGCTACGCCTATTGTTCCTAAAAGAGTCAAAGAAGAATTAAAGGGGTCTTTGCAATATTATCGATATAAAGAAAGATGTATCTTTTGCGATATTATTCGTCAGGAGATCAAGACAAAAGAGAGAGTGGTCTTAGAAAGTGAACATTTTTTATCTTTTACTCCTTATGCTTCTCGATTTCCTTTTGAAGTTTGGATTATTCCTAAGAAACATAAAGCTGACTTTAGTTCAATTGCTTCTGCGGAAGTAGTAGACTTAGCTAAGATCTTAAAGACTACTTTAGCTAAGATTAAGAATGCTCTTTCTAATCCTGCTTATAATTATATTCTCCACAATATACCTGCTACTTTACGAGAAGATTTAGAAGATTATCATTGGCATATAGAGATTATTCCTAAGTTAGTAAATGTAGCTGGTTTTGAGTGGGGTTCTGGTTTTTATATAAATCCAACCTCGCCTGAAGAAGCCGCTATGTACTTAAGAGAATCATAGAAAAAATAGATAAAAAGAACTAAGCAAGAACGGACATAATAGTGGTAATAGTAGGATTAACTGGGGGTATTGCTTGTGGAAAGACTACGGTAGCTACTATATTTAGAGAGTTAAATTTAAAAGTAATAGATGTCGATAAAATAGCTAAAGAAGTAGTTCTTCCTTATACTGAAACTTGGAAGAAGATTGTAGAGACCTTCAAGGAAGATATCTTAAGTCAAGATTTATCAATAAATAGAAGTAAATTAGCTGAGATAATCTTTACTTCTTCTGAAAAAAGAAGACTATTAGACAGCATTACTCATCCGGTGATCTTAGCTCGGATTAAAGAAGAATTAGTTAAATTTAAAGAAGAGGAAATAGTAATCATTGATATTCCCTTGCTTTTTGAAGCAGGCATGGAAGGATTAATTAATAAGATTATTGTTGTCTCTGCAGAAAGAAGACTTCAAATAGAAAGATTAGTCGAGAAGAATAAGTTAAGTCTTAAACAAGCCCAAGATAGAATAAATGCCCAAATATCTCTTTTAGAAAAAGCTAAAAAGGCTGATTTTATTATCTATAATAATCAAGGAAAAGAAGAATTAAAGGATGAAGTTAAAAAAGTCTTTAAAGAATTAAAGATTGGACTGAAAAAGAATGAAACCACATAGATATTTCAAAAATATTCAAGGTGGCTAAATTCTTATCTAAGAAGTAGATAGTAGTTATTAACGAAAACTAGACATAGGAAATAATACCAAGCAATAAAAGATAAACTTGTTTGGAATTAAATTAATTAGCTCTATGTCAGATTTTCATTAATAATTAATACAGGAATTTGAAGGTGTAAAAAATGAGTTTATTAGTAGTTGGTTCTGTTGCTTTAGATTCAGTTAAGACATCTTTTGGAGAAGTTTCTGAAGTATTGGGAGGAGCAGCGGTATATTCTTCAGTAGCTGCGAGTATCTTTACCCAAGTTAATTTAGTTGGTGTGGTAGGAGATGATTTTCCTAAAGAATATATCGAGTATTTACAAGGCAGAGGTATTGATACTAAAGGGTTAAAAGTAACCAAAGGAAAGACTTTTCGCTGGAAAGGTTTATATGAAGAGAATTTAAATGAAGCTATTACTTTAGAAACTCAACTCAATGTTTTTGCTTCTTTTGACCCAGAGTTACCCCAGGGTTATAAAGATATAAAATATGTATTTTTAGCTAACATTGATCCTACTTTACAATTAAAAGTATTAAGACAAATAAAAAAGCCTAAGTTAGTAGCTTTAGATACTATGAATTACTGGATTAATCATAAAAAAGACGCTTTGTTAGAAATAATTAAGGAAATAGATGTAATGGTCGTTAATGAAGCAGAGGTAAAGCAACTCTCCAAAGAAGATAATATTAATAAAGCTATGGAAAGGATCATGGCTTATGGGTTAAAATGTTTGGTAGTTAAAAAAGGAGAGTATGGGGTAGTAGCTTTACATCAAGAAGGATTTTTTTTCTTACCGGCTTTTCCTTTAAAAGAAGTAAAAGATCCTACCGGAGCTGGCGATACTTTTGCCGGTGGTTTTATGGGATATCTATCTAGTCAAGATGAAATTTCTTTTCATTGCCTAAAAGAAGCCATTGCTTATGGGACAGCTTTAGCTTCTTTTAATGTAGAAGATTTTAGTTTAGAAAGATTAAGATTAGTGAAGAGGGAAGAAGTTTTAGAAAGAGTTAAAAGCTTAAAAAATATGGTGAAGTTTAAGGATAATTAAAGATGAAACCCCTCACCCGTCTCTCTCCTCACAGGGGAAAGGGAAGGGCGAGGAGGACCTCCAGAGGAGATTGAAATGTCTACCCAACTTAATAAAATAAACATTGGCTTGATAGGATTAGGCACCATAGGCACAGGAGTAGTTAAGATTATCCAGCAGAATCAAGCTCTTTTTAGAGAAAGATTGGGACTAGATTTGTGTCTAAAGAAAATAGTAGATCTTGATTTAGAGAAAGAAAGGGGAGTCGATCTATCGAGTATAAGCCTATCTAACAATATTTCAGAAATTTTAAATGATCAAGAGATTAAGATAGTAGTAGAACTTATAGGAGGATATGAACCGGCCCGATCTTATATCCTTACTTCTCTCCGAGCTGGAAAGCATCTAGTTACGGCTAATAAAGCCCTTTTAGCTAAATGCTGGGAAGAAATTACCGAGACGGCTAAAGAATTTAAGGTAGGAGTATATTTTGAAGCTAGTGTTGGTGGAGGAATTCCCTTAATCCTCTCTCTGACTAAAGGTCTTGTTGGCAATCAAATTTCTTTGATTAGTGGTATCTTAAATGGTACTTGTAACTATATCTTAAGCCAGATGACTTATGAAAAAAAAAGCTTTCCAGAAGCTTTAGCTACTGCTCAAAAAAAAGGATATGCCGAAGCAAATCCTTTTTTAGATATCAATGGAACGGATACTGCTCATAAATTAACGATTATCTCTTCTCTTTCCTTTGGACAAAATATTACTTTGGATGATATTTATGTAGAAGGCATTACTCAAATTACTTTAGAAGATTGTCTATATGCTCAAGAAGAGTTTGGGTGCCTGATTAAGTTATTAGCTATTGGCAAGATTGCCAATAATAAGATTGAGCTAAGAGTTCACCCTACTTTAATCTCAAAAGAACATTTACTTTCCCAGGTAAATGGAGTCTATAATGCGGTATATATTGCCGGAGATAATGTGGGTGATTTGCTCTTTTATGGAAAAGGAGCAGGGCAGCTTCCTACTGCTTCTGCCGTAGTAAGTGATATTGTAGCTTTAGCCAGTCAAATTAATCATCAAGGAATAAACTTCAAAGAATTTTTACCACCGAGAGAAAAAAAAAGAGAGATCTTACCAGTAGATGACTTATTCTTAAAGTATTATATTCGTTTTACCACTGTGGACAGACCAGGAGTGTTAGCTAAGATTGCTGGAATATTAGGTAATAATAATATTAGCGTTGCTTCGGTAGTCCAAAAAGAGTCTTTGGAAAAAGATCTAGTCCATGTGGTGATGCTTACCCATCAAGCCTTAGAAAGAGATGTAAGAAAGGCAATAACAGAGATTAACTTACTTGAGATAATTAAAGAAAGGTCGGTCTTAATTAGGGTAGGAGAGATGGAATGAATTTAGAAAATTATGGAGTTATCAATAGATATCGTGAGTTTTTACCAGTAAGTGAGAATACTCCTATTGTTACTTTAAATGAAGGAAATACTCCTTTAATTTTTGCTTCTAATTTAAGCCAGTATCTTGGTAGCGAGATAAAGTTATATCTTAAGTACGAAGGTTTAAACCCTACAGGTTCATTTAAAGATCGTGGCATGACCGTGGCTGTTTCTAAAGCCAAAGAAGAAGGTGCTCAGATCATTATCTGTGCCTCTACTGGCAATACTTCCGCTTCTGCGGCTGCTTATGCCGCCAAAGGAAGGCTAAGATGCGTGGTTTTAATTCCAGAAGGAGCCATTGCCTTAGGTAAGTTAGCTCAAGCTTTAATCTATGGAGCCCAAGTTTTAGCCGTAAAAGGGAATTTTGATGAAGCTTTAAGTTTGGTCTTGGAGATTACTAAAAGATATCCTATTACTTTAGTTAATTCCTTAAATCCCTATAGATTGCAAGGACAAAAGACCGCTGCTTTTGAAATATGTGATCTTTTAAAGAAAGCACCTGACTATCATGTTATTCCAGTAGGAAATGCTGGTAATATAACTGCTTACTGGATGGGATATAAAGAATATAAAGAAAAAGGAAGAATTAACAATCTCCCTAAAATGGTAGGATTTCAAGCAGCCGGGGCAGCTCCTATTGTAGAAAAAAGAGTCATAAAAGACCCCAAAACTATTGCTACGGCCATTAAGATAGGAAATCCAGCTAGTTGGAAAAAAGCAGAAGAAGCAAGAGATGAATCAAAAGGTATCATTGATAAGGTTACCGATGAAGAGATCTTATTAGCTTACAAATTATTAGCTAACTTAGAAGGTATCTTCGTAGAACCTGCCTCAGCTGCTTCGATAGCTGGCATAATAAAAAAGAAGCAAGAAAACTACTTTCCAAAAGAAGCTACTATTGTCGCAGTGCTTACTGGGCATGGCTTAAAAGATCCCGACTGTGCCATAACGGAAAGTAAAAAGATTACCTTGGTGGGAGCTAATATAGAAGAGATCCGAAATGCCATAGGATTAAAGTGAGTCTTTAGCTCTTGAACAGTGCAAGGAAGAAATTGGGTGCGATATCGATATATTGAGATCCGAAATGCCATAGGATTAAAGTGAGTCTTTAGCTCTTGAACAGTGCAAGGAAGAAATTGGGTGCGATATCGATATATTGAGATCCGAAATGCCATAGGATTAAAGTAAGTCTTTAGTTCTTGAACAGTGCAAGGAAGAAATTGGGTGCGATATCGATATAGAAGAGATCCGAAATGCCATAGGATTAAAGTAAGTCTTTAGTTCTTGAACAGTGCAAGGAAGATTATGAAGTATATAATTATTGTCGGCGATGGGATGGCTGATTATCCATTAGAAGAGTTAGGAAATAAAACTCCTCTTCAAGTAGCTCGGACGCCAAATTTTGATAAATTAGCTAAGGGAGGTATGGTAGGTTTAGCTAAGACTATTCCCGATGGCTTATCACCAGGAAGTGATGTAGCTAATCTTTCTATTTTAGGTTATAATCCCAACACCTATTATCCTGGAAGAGCTTCGTTAGAAGCAATAAGCCAAGGAATTATCTTAGAAAAAGAAGAAATAGCCTTTAGGTGTAATTTAGTAACGGTTGAAGATGGAATTATGATAGATTATAGTGGGGGACACATTACTACTTTAGAGGCAGAAAAATTTATAGCTTTACTAAATCAAAGAATGGGTAAGGATAATTTAATATTTTATCCCGGAGTGAGTTACCGTAATCTAATAATCACCTCTCTTCTGCCAGTAGAAAGTTTACCAAGTTTAATTTGCTTTCCACCCCATGATATTACGGGAAAGAATATTTTAGAATATCTACCTAATCATGAGCTAATTAAAGAGATAATGTTTACTTCGCAAAATATATTAAAAGAAAACAAGCTAAACTTAGAGAGAAAGCAAAGCAATAAAAGAGAAGTAAGCATGGTTTGGCTTTGGGGTCCAGGTTCTTTACCTTCTATGCCCAAGTTTAGTGACCTATTTTCTTTAAAAGGGGCTAATATTGCGGCGGTAGATTTAATAAAAGGGATAAGCAAGAGCATAGGTTTTGAAGTTATAAAAGTAACAGGAGCTACTGGTTACTACGATACTGATTATCAAGCTAAAGCTAATTATGCTCTCCAGGCTTTGGAAGAGTTTGACTTGGTTTATATCCACATCGAAGCACCGGACGAAGCTTCTCATAATGGAGAGATAAGTGAGAAAATCAAAGCGATTGAAGAAATAGATCAGAAAGTATTAGGAACAATCTTAGAAAAAGTAGAAAGATATCAAGATTACAAAATTTTACTCATTACTGACCATTATACACCTGTTTCTTTAAAAACTCATACTAAAGAAATAGTTCCTTTTATTGTTTATGGAACTTCTATCGAAAAAGATGACATTGTTCTTTTTGATGAAGAAAGTGCCAAGGATAGCTCTCTTTATTTTGAAGAAGGATACAAATTAATGGAGTGGTTTATAAACAAGTAGATTATTGAGAGATTATTAAGGAGTTATTGTGGAGATATTAGTTCAAAAATATGGAGGAACGAGTGTAGGGAGTATTGAAAGAATTAAAAAAGTAGCGGAAAGAGTGATAGAAGCCAAGAATGAAGGAAATAATGTGGTAGTGATTGTTTCAGCGATGAGTGGTGAAACAGATAAGTTAATAGGTATGGCTAAAGAAATTACCAAAGATCCAAATTATCGAGAATTAGATATGTTAATCTCTACCGGAGAACAAATTTCAGGAGCTCTTTTAGCTATAGCTTTAAATGCTAAAGGATATGAGGCTATTTCTCTTACGGCTTCGCAAGTTAAGTTATATACTGATATTTCTCATACTAAAGCTAAGATTACTAAGATTGTTCCAGAGAGATTATTAAAGGAATTAGAAAGAGGTAAAATTGTTATTGTTGCTGGTTTTCAAGGAATTACAGAAGAATCTGAAATTACTACTTTAGGAAGAGGAGGTTCAGACACCACTGCGGTAGCTATTGCTGTTTCATTAGGAGCTAGAATATGTGAAATATATACAGATGTAGATGGCGTTTATATGGCTGATCCTCGGATTGTAGTAGAAGCTAAGAAATTAGAAAGAATCTCTTATGAAGAGATGTTAGAGCTAGCTAGCTCTGGTGCTAAAGTATTACAATCTCGGAGCGTAGAGTTTGCTAAAAAATACGGGGTAATTATTCATGTAAGGTCAAGTTTTGACAAGAGTAAAGGTACTTTGATTATGGAAGGAGGAAAAAAGATGGAAGAAATATTAGTCAGCGGCGTAACTTATGATAAAAACCAAGTTAAGATTACAATCTTTGAAATCTTAGATCAACCAGGAATTGCAGCTAAAGTATTTTCAAAATTAGCTGAGAAAAATATCAATGTTGATATGATTATCCAAAGCGCTGGCAAAGATATGAAAAATAATATCTCTTTCACGGTGACAAGGGAAGATTTAAATTTAACTATTGAGACTATGAAAGAGATAACTAAGGAAGTAAAAGCTCAAGGTTTTGAATATGATGATCAGGTAGCTAAGGTTTCTCTTGTAGGAATTGGAATGAGAAGCCATAGTGGCATAGCTTCTTCTATGTTTCAAGCCTTAGCTTTAGAAGGAATAAATATTGAGATGATTAGCACTTCAGAGATTAAGGTATCTTGCGTGATCAAAGAGTCTCAAACTGAAAGAGCAGTAAAAGCTATTTATAAAGCCTTTAACTTGGCGTAAATTTTGGAGGTAAAATGTTATTATTAGTATTAAACAATTTAGTTTGGGCAAATAGTGGCCAAAATGCTTCACCAGGGGGAAGTTTTATGGTCACCATGTTGCCATTTCTGGTTATTGTGCTTATCTTTTATTTTTTGTTAATTCGTCCCCAACAAAAGAAAGAAAGAGAACATCAAGAGACACTAAAATCACTAAAAAAAGGGGATAATGTCTTGACTACTGGAGGAATATATGGAGAAATTATGGAAGTTTTTGAGGATTCTTTGATCGTTAAAGTAGCTCCGGCTGAGATAAAGATAAAGATAGCGAGAAATGCTATTGCTGGGTTAATTAAGGATAAACAAAAAGAAGAGAAGAAGAAAGGCTCTAAAAACTAAAGATAAATAGGTATTTGTCCGATACTTAAATAAGATTTTAACTTTGAACAAGGTGACTCTTTATGGGTAATTTTATGGGTAAGATGTATGTTTATTTAATAGTAATAGTATTCTTGGTTTCTGTATCTCCAAATCCGCTCTTAGCAGGGGAAGATGGAGAAGCTTATTTTACTAAAGGCATAGAATTTTATTTTAAAAACAATATCCAAGAAGCTATTTTAAATTTTAAAGAAGCTTTAAAGTTAGAGGCTAATAAAGCTGCCTACCATCTTTATTTAGGAAGATCTTATTATAAAATAAACCAGACCGAAGAAGCTATTAAAGAACTTAAAGAAGCTCTAAAAGTAGACCAAAAGATGAAAGAAGTTCATAGTTTGTTAGGCGAGATATATTTTGAAAAAGGTCTTTGGAGTAAAGTTATTGAAGAATATGAGAAGTTTTTAGCTAAAGATGGCAAGGGTTTTGAAGTGTATTTTAAATTAGGACAAGCTTATCTAAAGATAAAAGATATAGAAAAGTCTTTGGAATACTTAAAGAATGCCTCTAATATAAATGACAAAGATGCTTCTGTTTATTTTTATATAGGGAAAGGTTACTTTGAAAAAAAAGATTGGACTTCGAGTATTAGTTTTTTAAGTATGGCCATTAAGTTAGAAGGTAATAATCCTTTATTTTATTTTTGGCGAGGAAATGCATACTTTGCTAGTGGAGATTACAAAAGCCCAGAAGATAATTATTGGCAATCAGTAAATGATTATCGAAAAGCTATTGATTTTGGAATGAATGAAGCCTTGATGTACTTTATGTATGGAAATACTTTGTTAAATCGAGCTTTTTATTATATTGATACTAATAGATCTTCCGAAAGTTTAGATTTTTTAGAAGCCGCAGTAATTGGATATCTGAAAGCACTTTCTTTAGATTCCACTGCTTCTAATGGACTTAATAACTTAGGATTAGCTTATTACTACTTAGATAGATTAGAAGATGCGGTAGAAAGCTATAAGAAAGCGGTGGAGCTTGAACCAATGATTACTTTCTTTCATGATAATTTAGGGGATGCTTATTATAAAATGGGAAAATTTAAGCAAGCTATTGGAGAATGGAAGTTAGTTTTAGAGCTTGAACCTGAATATAAAAATGGGAAATATGGTTACCTTCCTTCATCGGCTTTAGATGTCAAAGAAAAGATAAAGAAAGCTCATCGAAGAAAGTAAACTCCTTCCTTTGTCAACAATACTACCAAATTATTTAACATTCTTGAGGTTTTCTTTGAAGGGTCATTTGAAAAGGTATCCTCTTATTATAATTTTATTATTAATTCTTACACCTCATTCTCTAAGAGGGATAGAAGAGTCTCCTACGAGTTTAAAAAATGAAAAAGGGGGTATTCTCTCTGGGTTTCCAGAAGTGTACCTAAGAGAAAATAGCTTTTCTTTAAAAGAACAAAAGCCGGAAATGAAATTTAATCAGAGAGAGAGAACTGAAATCAGTAATTCAGATTACAGAAGCGATCTTTTAGACTTGGAGAGAGAGAAAAGAAGAATAGAAGTTAAAGCAAGTTTTTATACTCTTCGAAATGATACCCGGCCCCTTATAGAGACCAAGATTAAAGAAGAGAAACTTGCTTTTTCTTTGCCTAAGGCCTTGGAATTTTCTGGCGAAGTTTCTCCTTTTTTAAAAGAAGTTGCTGAGCCTTTAGTAGTAGTAAAAGAAAAATACCAAAGATTGTTAGATAATTTCATAGAGAAGGTAAACTTAGAGATTAATAAGATTGAAGATAAGACCAAGAAATTAAAGAATACTTTAACTGAAATTGATTTAAGAGTGAGTCAATTAGCTAAAAGGAATTTAGGAGTATCTGAAGAGAAAAAAGCTAAAAAAGAAGCCTCTAAAAAAAAAGGGATAAAAAAGGGGATTGAAGAAGATATTGAAGAAGATATTGAAGAAGATATAAAGGAAGTAAGCATTAAAGAACCAAGTATTAAAGATATTAAAGATATTAAAGAATTAGAATTAAGTCTTAAAGAAGAGGATATTTTAAAAGAAACAAAGGAAGAAGAGGTGCCGGTAGAAGAACTTTCCTCAGGGATAAAAGAAGAAATCCCAATTACTTTAAAAACGGAAATCGAGAAAGAAAGGGAAAAAAAGGAGAGCCTTAAGGAGTGGAGAAACAAAGTAGAGATAGCTAATACCAAAAAGATCTTAATTTACTCGATAAGTTTTATCTTAGTAGGACTTTTCTCTTATTGGTGGATAAAAAAGAGAAAAGCTAAGGTTGCTAAGAAATTTTATAATAAAACAACTGCAGATACTAATGAAATTAAGAGTAAGGTTGATAATTTAGAAAGGTCATATCGGACCTTAACTGGAATAAACGAGAAACTAAATCAGGAATTACAAACTGTGGAAGAAAGAGAAAGAAAGATCGAGAGCATGCTTGGTAAAATAGATGAAAAGTTATCAAAGGTAGATACCGATCTTCTTACGGTAAAAAAAACCGAAGATAAAAGAGTAATCAAAAAGGAGCCTTTACCAACCAAAGAAAAAAAATCTTTATTACCGGCCAAACAAAGAGAAACTGATCAAGAAAGAGACCTTTTCTATGCTCAAATATATAAATATCATCACGAGGGATTAGATGTTGAAGAAATTGCCAAACTTACTAATCTAAGCGGGAGTGAAATAGAACTTATTTTGGAGTTAAAAGAGAGTGAATAAAAAGAGAGTAACCTTAGAAAAGGTTAAAGACCACCATAAGGTAAGGATATATTTAGATAAAGCCAATGAATATTTAGGAGTAATAGGCTTTACCGAACATGGAGAACGTCATGCTAATTTAACAGCTAAGATTGCTTATAATATTATAGATAGGTTAGGCTATAAAGAACCTCTGGCCGAACTATCGGCTATAGCTGGATATTTACATGATATAGGCAATATGGTCCACCGGGATTTTCATAGCCAATCAGGTGCTTTAATGGCTGCTGAAATATTATATGATTTAGGCATGCCCTGTGAAGAAGTAGCTGAAGTTATAGCAGCGATTGGTAACCATGAAGAAGATATGGGAAATCCAGTTAATCACATTGCAGCTGCGGTAATATTGGCTGATAAATCTGATGTCCATAGAAGTAGAGTTCGCACTACGGCCATGATTAAATTTGATATTCACGATCGAGTAAATTACGCTGCTCATCATTCTTTTTTAGATGTAGATCCAAAAAACAAAAATATTAACTTAAATATTACAATTGATACAAAAATATCCCAGGTTATTGAATATTTTGAGATATTCTTATCTCGAATGATTATTTGCCGCCGAGCAGCTGAATCTTTAAATTGTAGTTTTCATTTAATAATTAATGAAGTAAAATTATTATAGTAATTATTAATGAAAGTTAGACATAAGAAATAATACCGAGCAATAAAAGATAAACTTATTTGGAGTTAAAAATTAATTTGCTCTATGTCAAATTTTAATTAATGAGTATTATATAAAGTATAATAGATATATGGTTCAATAAAGAATAAAATAAAAAAGATGAAAAAAAATATCTATCCAAAGTTAATATTTTACCTTTTAGTCATTATTATGGCAGTGGTCTTAACGTATCCTCTTAAAGAGAAGATAAAATTAGGTTTAGATCTACAAGGAGGAGTTCATTTAGTCTTGGAAGTAGATAAGGATTATCTTCCTGAAGGCACAGAGCTTGGTGATGCGGTAGATAGAGCCTTAGAGATCATTAGAAATCGGGTAGATGAATTTGGGGTCTCGGAGCCCATTATTCAAAAGCAAGGGAAGGAAAAGATTCTGGTGCAACTTCCAGGTATTAAAGATATAGAAAGAGCTATTAATCTAATTGGTAAGACTGCTTTATTAAAATTTAAATTAGTCAATGAAGATAATTTAGAAGAAGCAATAGGAGGTAAAGCTTTTGAAGGCTATGAATTACTTTATCAAGAAAATGAGAACAAGAGAAAAGCTCCTCTTCTTTTAAAAATAGAGCCTGAGCTAACGGGAGCTAATTTAATTGAGGCCCAAGTAAAATTTGATCCTAATATGTTTAACCGTCCTTATATTGCTATTGAACTTGACGAAGAAGGAGCTAATAAATTTGCTGAGATTACTGGAACTAATCTTAATAAAAGATTAGCCATAGTTTTAGATGACAAGATAAAGTCAGCTCCAGTAATTAAAAGTAAGATCTCAGATGGAAAAGCAGTCATTGAAGGAGACTTCACTTTAGAGGAAGCTAGAGATTTAGCCATGGTTTTACGAGCTGGTAGCCTTCCGGCGCCCATTAAGATTATAGAAAAAAGAGTGGTAGGGCCTACATTAGGAGAAGATTCTATTAAAAAAGGAATATCAGCTGTCCTCATTGGCCTGGTAATAATCATTATCTTTATGTTAGCTTATTATAAATTATCTGGCTTGGTGGCAAGCTTAACTTTATTAGTTAATCTAGTCATTATCTTTGCTCTGATTTCTTTATTTAAAGCTACTTTAACTTTACCTGGCATAGCTGGTATTGCCTTAACTATTGGTATGGCGGTGGATGCTAATATCATCATTTATGAAAGAATTAAAGAGGAATTAAGATTAAATAGGACGATTAGAGCTTCTATAGATACTGGATACCAAAGAGCTTTTAGTGCCATTTTTGACTCAAATTTAACTACCTTAATTATTGGTTTTGTTCTCTTTGTATTTGGCCGTGGTCCTATTAAGGGTTTTGGAGTTACTCTTTCTATTGGCATTATCACGACTATGTTCACGGCTGTTTATATGTCTAAAGTTATCTTTGATTTTATAAATTTTAAATACCGTTTAAATAAATTGAGCATCTAATGATAAACAAAAGAGTGTCTTTATGATGACAAATATTGACTTTATAGGCAAGAGAAAGATAGCGATTGTGTTTTCTTTATCTTTAATTATTCTTAGTGCTTTTTTTATCTTTGTCTTTAAAGGTTTAAATTATGGTGTTGATTTCACAGGAGGAGCATTAGTCCAGATTAAATTTAAGCAGAAGATCACGGTTTTTGATTTAGAGAAGATGAGAAGTTCTTTTAAAAAAGAAAATCTTAATGTGGATATTCAATATTTAGGAGAAATGAAAAATGAGCTTATGATTAAAACAAGACTGGCTAAAGAAGGAGATGTTTCTCAAACAATAGAGAAGATTATCAAGAGAGATTTTAAGGATTTTGAAGTATCGAGAAGTGAAATGGTAGGGCCAACCATTGGCAAAGAATTAAAGAAGTTAGCTTTACTTTCTGTCGTCATAGCCAATATAGGTATCTTATTATATTTATCTTTCCGTTTTGAATACCGCTTTGCTATTGGTGCTGTGGTAGCGTTAGTTCATGATGTCTTTATTACTACCGGTATTCTTTCGATGGCTAACTATGAATTTAATAGCTCCATTATTGCTGCTTTATTAACCATTAGTGGTTATTCAGTTAACGATACTGTTGTTATCTTTGATCGGATTAGAGAAAATATGAAGACAATGAAGAAGATTAGTTTTTTAGAAATAGTCAATAAAAGCATTAATCAAACTTTAAGCCGAACATTGCTTACTTCTCTGACGGTTTTTTTTGCCACAGTTTCCTTATTTGTTTTTGGAGGAGAAGTAATCCATGGTTTTGCTTTTGTTTTTTTAGTGGGTATTATTATTGGTACTTATTCTACCATATACATAGCCTCTGCTTTTGTGGCGCAGTGGCATCTTTACGATGAAAAGAAGAAGAAACAAGAGCTTCAAATTCCAAAATATAGAAGGTAGTAGGAATACATTTACTTCCAATATAGCACTTATTAATGAAAATTTGACATAGAGCAAATTAATTTTTAACTCCAAATAAGTTTATCTTTTATTACTCGGTATTATTTCCTATGTCTATTTTTATTAATAACTACTATAAAGATTGAACTTTCCTTTCACCCACCTCGCCATTTTACTGGCTTTTAAGTAAAATTTAACTCTTCAAATTTATTTTGCCAATAACTTTTAGTGTCTTAAATCTTCTGACAAGATTTTCTGGTGCCGAAGGGGGGACTTGAACCCCCACGGAATTTCTTCCACTAAGCCCTGAACCTAGCGCGTCTACCAGTTCCACCACTTCGGCAGTATTCCTCTCCCATCTAATTCTCTCGAAGACTTAAGGCGAGGAAACGATTTTGATCATTAATATTTGGAGCTTATTTAAACTTTGGACTTGATTTGACATTTGAGCTTTGGATTTTGGATTTTTATAAAAGTTTAAAGAGAAAACTACCTGCTCATTTTTATTTTGCATTCAACCTTCTAAAGCCTTAAAAGAACAAGCTTTTTGAGCTAAGTCATTAGCTAATTTATTTTTTTGGCGAGGTAGGTGAGAAATATTAAATTCTTTAAAATTCTTAATGAATTTACCTACTTCCATAATTAAAGATTGGAGTATTTTATCTTTAACCTTATATTCTCCATTTATTTGCCTTACCATTAATTGACTATCACTAAATACTTGCACTTGGGAACAATTCTTTTTACTTGCTATTTCCAAGCCATAAATTAAAGCTTTATACTCAGCAATATTATTGGTAGTATCTCCAATGTATTTACTAAACTTATCAACTAAGTTATGGTCTTGGTCAAAAAAGATAACCCCTATTCCTCCTGGCCCAGGATTACCTTTACAAGCTCCATCGGTATAAATAATAAGCTTATTATCTGTTTCCATCTTCATCTTTCCAATATAATAATATAACACAATTTTCACATTTATTTGTTTCCATCTTCATCCTCCCAGTATAATATTCTAACACAATTTTCACATTTAATGAGATCTGAAGTAAGTTTAACTTCATTCTCAACTTGAGGAGGTAAAGCTATAAAACAACCTTGACAGATATTATTCTTTACCGGCACAATAGCTAAATTATTCTTACTCTTAAAAAGCTTGTAATATAAGTTTAATGAATATTGGTTAACTTTTTTAGAAGTAGTCTCTTGAGTCTCTTTTAAATTTTGCAAATTCTTCTTTTTTTCTTCTATATCGCGATGATATTCTCTTTCTAAGCTATTTAGTCTTTGCTCCTCTTTATTAATTATCTTTTTTTCTATCTCTAATTCTTTAGAAGAAACTTCTACCGTTTCCATTATCTCGATAATTTTATCTTCTAATCGTGATATTTCTTCCTTGGTAGATAAAATTTCATTATTTAAAGCCTCCATCTCTTTTTGAGTCTTTACCTTGTATATCTGCTCATTATATCGTTTGAACTCTTCATTTTTTACACTAAGCTTTCTTTCTTTGCTTCTTAAATCCTTTTCTATATTTTCTAACTCTTTTTCTCTCAAGTTGAATTTTTCTTTACATTTTAAAAACTCGTTTCTTAGCTTTTCCAATTCTAACGGCAATCTTTCTATTTCTGCAGATATCCTTACAATTTCCTGATCGATCTTTTGAAGATCAATAAGATATGGAATTTGTGAATTCATTAATCATCTCCTATGATAAAGCCTAATAATATACCCAAATAAATCAGGTTGGTAATTTTAGAATACAGAAGGACAGAATATTCTGAATTCTGAATACTAAGGACTTAATTTTCGCCAACTAATTTTCATTGGGTATAAATAAAAAAGTGTACTCAAGGCGAGTACACTTTAATTAAACAAAAATATTATTCTTATCAAACTAAAATATGCTTTTATTCTTATCATAAAACTATAATCGGTTAACTAACCCCCTAACACAATCTATTATAAATAATATCTAAACAGTTGTCAATAAATTCTAGATAATTTATATAAAATAATTGACTTTACTCAACTAACTCAGTAATATGTACATATTATTAATACAGGAAAATACAGGAAGTTAAACAATAGATGAGTATTATAGGTTTAGATATTGGTGATAAGACAATAGGCATTTCAGTAAGCGATCCAGGAAAGTCAATTGCTCTGGGACTTAAAACTTTAAAAAGAGAAAATATAAAAGAAGATCTAACTAAAATAAAGAAGGTTGTTGATGATTATAAAACAGAAAAGATAGTTTTAGGCTATCCTAAAAATATGGATGGTAGTATAGGCAAATCTGCTCAAAAGGTTTTAGATTTTGAAAAAGAATTAAAGAGTTTTATCGATTTAGAAACTGTCTTTTGGGACGAAAGATTGACTACCTTAGAAGCAGAAAAACTCTTAATTCACGGAAACGTCAAGAGAAAGAAGAGAAGAGAAGTTATTGATACCCTTTCCGCAGTATTGATTCTACAAAATTATTTAGATTATTATAAGAATAGAGGTAAAATGTGAAGAAGATTTTAACGATTACCTTTATTGTGACCATATTTATGATCACTATCTTTAAAGAACCCCTAGTAAAGTATCTTGGTAATTTTATAGAACAAGAAGCTATAAAGAGAAATAAAAGTTACCAAGAGTGTCTGGTCATTATTCCTCCTGGTAAAAATGTAAAAGAGATTGCTAAAATATTAGAAGAGAAAAAGATTATCTTTAGTCAGAGAATCTTTATTGCCTTAACTAAGGCATTAAACGTCGAGAATAAACTAAGAATAGGAAGATATAAACTTAATAATAAGATGCGATCTCTTCAAATTATTGAAAGATTACAAAGAGGGGGAGAAGGGTTATACAAATTTACTATTCCCGAAGGATACACTTTTCAACAAATAGCTCTCTTTTTAGATGAAAAAAAGTTGGTCGATAAAGATAAATTCTTAAGAAACTATAATAATGTATTCCTATTAAAAGAAAGAGAGAGGAAGAATTGTTTAAATTTAGAAGGCTATCTTTTTCCAGATACCTATGAATTATTATTTAGGTTCAAAGAGGTAGATGTCATTAAGATGATGATTCATCGTTTTTATGAAGCAGCCGGAGACAATTATCAAGAATTAGCCAAGAAAGCAGGAATAAGCCTGCATGAAGCCGTAACCCTAGCTTCGATTATTGAAAAAGAAGTTAAAGCTCCGGAAGAGAAAAAGATTATATCAGCAGTCTTCTATAATAGATTAAAAAAAAGAATGCCCCTTTCTTCTTGTGCTACCGTAATGTATGCTTTAGGAAAGCACAAAGAGAAGCTTTTATATGAAGATTTAAAGATTAATTCTCCTTATAATACTTATTTAAGATTAGGGTTTCCTCCGGGTCCTATTTGTAGTCCAGGCAAAGAAAATTTACAAGCTGCTGTCTCTCCTGCTCCGGTAGAATATTTATACTTTGTTTCTTTAGGAAATGGAAGACATAAATTTTCTAAGGATTACCTTCGGCATGTAAAAGCAAGAAATACTATTAAAAAATAACTGGTTTTCGGTAACTCGATCAAGCAACATAAAGGTTAATAAAAACTTGTTAAGAAGAGCTACCTCTAAAGATATACCTGAAATTCAAAAGATAATTAATTATTATGCTTCTAAGGGATATATGCTTCCCCGTTCTTTAAATGAGCTCTACGAAAATACTGGTAATTTTTTAGTAGAAGAGGAAGAAGGTAAAGTAGTAGCGTGTTGTGGTCTTTATATAGTTTGGGAGAATTTAGCTGAAATTAAGTCCTTAGCGGTTAAGGAAGAATATCAGCATAAAGATTTGGGAAAGAAATTAATTAAGGAATCTTTAGTCCAAGCTAAAAGATTAATAATTAATCAAGTATTTGCCTTAACCTTTATTCCAGAATATTTTGAGAAACTTAACTTTAAAAAAATAGACAAGGGTAACCTACCCCATAAAATTTGGTCAGATTGTATTAAGTGTATCCATTTTCCTAATTGCAATGAAACAGCGGTAGTAATTTCATTAGAGGAGACTTAATGAATGGATTAGATCTTGCTCTTTTAGTAGTTCTAAGTATCAGTGCTATTATTGGACTTTGGAAAGGAATTACCCGGGGCATATTTTCTTTAATAGCTATCATTACAGGAGTTGTGATTTCAAGTAAGTATTATCTTATTGTAAGCATCGCTCTTCATAACTATATTAAGTCTAGTCTTTGGTCGAATATAGTAAGTTTTATTATTATATTGACAATCATCACTTTAATTATTAGTCTTATGGGAACCTTAGTTAAAAGATTAATGGGCATTTTAGCTTTAGGTTGGATAGATCATTTAGGTGGTTTAGCCTTTGGAGTGGTAAGGGGGATATTGATAGGCGGTTTAGTAATTATGATGATGAATATATTTCCTATTGAGGAAGGTAAAAAAGTATTGGCCAAATCTACCTTGTCTCCTCACTTACTTCAAGTAACAAAAAATCTTTTATCCTTATTGCCAGAAGAGTTTTGTTATCCTTTTAAAGATTATCTCTAATAAAGTTAGCTAAGAAATAAAGTAAGCTAAGAAAAATAATTAAGAAAGAAAAAGTAGTGGAAGAAGAGATTAGTATTTTAGATTATCTTAAAGTTATTTATAAGTATCGTTTGGGAATTATATCTTTAGTAGTGATTACTTTATTAACTACGACGGTAATCACTCTTCGATTGCCAAAAACTTACCAAGCTACTACTACTTTGGCTGTGTTAACCACAGTTCCGATGGAGACAGAAAAAGAGAAAGGCAATAGATCGGAATATTCCATAGAAACTTATGTAAATTTAGTAAAAAATCTTACTTTTTTACAACAAATTCTTGATAAATATCACCTAGATCTTCCTCCCTTGAAATGGAATATCTTTGATTTTGAAAAGCAAATTAAGGTAGAGAAGATCTCTAATTCAAAATTAATTAAGATTAAATTTAGTTTTAATGATCCAGAAAAAGCAAGGTTAATTTTACAGGATATTGCTGAAAGAGCGGTGATTTTAAATCAAGATATTATTAAAAATACCACTAAAGATACCAATAAGTTTTGTCAAGAACAACTTCAATTAGCTTCCAAAAAATTAGAAAAAGCAGAGAAAAATTTATTGGAATTTAATTGTAGTTCTAATTTAAACTCAATTAGTAAAGAGATGGAACTTTTAATTACTACCAAAGGTGAGCTAAAGACAAAGTATGATAGGACTTGTTTAGAGATAGAAGAAAAGGAATCTCGATTAAAGGAAGCAGGTTTTCAAATTAAAGATGAAGCCAAGATAATTTTTCTCAAGAAATCAGTTGCTGAAGACCCAAGTATAGCCAATTTAATGAATCTCCAAAAGAATGAAGAGATTAAATCTTTACAATTAAGTACTGAAACTATAAATCTTCTTTATCAAGACTTAAGAAAATTAATGGTCGATACTTCTATTGATTTAAAAGGCCTTTATGCTAATAAGAAGAGTATGGAAAATAGTTTGAAGATTAACGAAGAAAGGCTTTCTAAAGTTCAAAGTAAGGTTGCCCAGGTAAAGAGCAAAAAAGAAGAATTAGAAAGAGATTATAATTTATCAGAAGAGAATCTCTTAAATATCTCTCAAATTTATAATAAGAATGAGTTTAGAATGGCTTCGGTCATGGATAACTTAAGAATTATTGATTATCCTATCAAGCCAATTTATCCTTCTTCTCCTAAGGTAGGAATAATTATAGGAATGGCTTTTTGTCTTAGTTTATTTATGGGAATATTCTTAGCTTTTATTAAAGAGTGGCTTCATAAGGTAAGTTTTAATGAGATAAGATAAATGATCTTCCACTGTCTTTCTCATCTCCTCAAGATCCTTTTCCAAAGCAGCTTCAAACCTCAAGACCAGGGCAGGTTGGGTATTAGAAGCTCTAATTAATCCAAAACCACCAGGAAACTTAATGCGGGCTCCATCTATCTCAATAACCTCATAATTTCTTTTAAAGTGCTCTTTTATCTTCTTCACTATCTTAAATTTTAAGTAATCAGGGCAGTTAACCCTAATCTCTGGAGTGTTAAAAGTAGTGGGCAGGTCAGCTAAAAATTTAGATAACTTCTTCTTATTTTTTTTTAAAACTTCAATTAATCTACAAGTGGTGTAAATCGCATCATCAAAGCCAAAATAACGATCCGCAAAGAAGATATGACCACTCATTTCCCCTGCTAAGACAGCTTTTTCTTCTTTCATCTTAGCCTTAATTAAAGAATGGCCCGTCTTCCACATTATCGGTATTCCCCCATGTCTTTGAATGTCCTGATATAAAAGGTCTGAACATTTTACCTCCCCAATAAATTTAGCACCAGGAATAAACTTTAGTATTTCCCGAGAAAAGATCATCATTAATTTGTCTCCCCAAATGATATTCCCCTCTTCATCAATCACCCCAATTCTATCGGCATCACCATCATAAGCAATACCTAAATCAGCTCCTTCTTTTAAAGTTACTTGGATTAAGTCTTGCAAATATTCAGGCACCGTAGGATCTGGGTGATGGTGAGGAAAACTACCATCAGGTTCAGTGTAAAGTTCTATTAAATGACAGTTTAAGTTTTTAAGAATTTTTGGTACTACTAGCCCGGCGGTGCCATTACCACAATCAATAACTATTTTTATTCTACGATCATTGCTTAAATCCTTAAAACAATCAATAAGATATTGAGTATATCTTGAAATAATATCAATTTTAACTACTTCTCCTTTTCCTTGTTTGAAATTTCCTTCTTCCGTTACTCTTAAAATTTCTTGAATCTTCTCTCCGTAAAGGGCTTCTTTTCCTAAGCATAGTTTTAACCCATTGTATTCTGGAGGATTATGACTTCCGGTAACCATTACTCCTCCTCCTACCTCTAATTGATGAAGAGCAAAGTAAAGTGAGGGAGTAGGGCAGATTCCTAAATCTAAAACATCTAACCCAGTAGAAGTAATTCCTTTAATTAAACTTTCGGCAAGTAAAGGAGAGCTCAATCTTGTATCTTGACCGATAGCTATCTTGGTAATCTTCTCCTCTTGAGCTATCGAGCCATAAGCTTGACCAATCTTGAATGTTATTTCCTCTGTTAAGTCAACACCTGCTACTCCTCTAATATCGTATTCCCGAAAAATATTTTTCTCTATTTTCATGCCAGCCATACCTTTCTACAAATACTTGATAATTTTCTCTTTAAGTCCAATTAAAATCAACAAGATCGGCATTCGACAGTTGCTCTTTATCTTTTGCATCTTTACAAATATTTTATCGTCTTCTCTTCTTTAAGTCTGTCTACAATCTTTTTTACTTCCTGAGATTTATCCTTAGGACATACCAGGATAGCATTTTTGGTAACTACCACCACTATATCTTTTAAGCCTATGGTGGCTACTAATTTTTCACCCCCATAAATGATAGAATTTTGGCTATTAATATCAATGATATTAGCTCCTACCATAATATTACCTCTTTGATCTTTTTCAGCAACTTCATCTAAAGCCGCCCAACTTCCTACATCATTCCAACTAATATCAGCAGGAATAACCAAAGCCTTATCGGTATGTTCCATAACGGCGTAATCAATAGAAATAGCTTCTACTTCAGAGTAAAATTTCTTTAATCCTTCTTTTTGGCTGGAAGCATTCCTTAAGATATTTAATCTTTCATCCAGAGAAGGAAGATATTTCTTTATTTCTTCTAAGATTATCTTAGCTTGCCAAACAAAGATTCCTCCATTCCAGAAATAATTTGGGTCTTTTAAATATCTTTTAGCAGCATTAAGATCGGGTTTTTCAGTAAATCTTTTTACTTTAAATCCAAAAGAGATCTTCTCCCCGCCTTCAATATAACCATACCCTGTTTCTGGTTTATTGGGTTTTATGCCAAAAGTAACTAAATATCCAAGACGAGCTGCTTCTGCTGCTTGTCTTAGTAATCTTAAAAATTCTTCCTTTTTTTGAATAATATGGTCAGCAGGAAGCACCACCATTATTGATTGAGGATCAATTTCATTGATATAGAAAGCCGAAACAGCAATAGCCGGTGCCGTATTTTTACCCACAGATTCAATAATAAAGTTCAAGTTCTCTTTTGGACAGATCTCTTTTAATTGAGCTTTTATCTTCTGGAGATGTCTTTTATTAGTTACTACATAGATATGGTGAAGAGGAATTAAAGAAGAGATACGTAAAACTGTATCTTGAATCATGGTATTATTGCCGACAATTTTAAGTACTTGTTTAGGGGATGACACTCGACTTAAAGGCCAAAATCTTGTTCCTTGACCTCCAGCCATAATTATTGCATACATAAATTACCTTCCTTGGAAATATATCCAATGAAAATTAGTTGGCGAAAATTAAGTCCTTAGTAGTCAGTAGTCAGAATTCAGAATATTCTGTCCTTCTGTATTCTGGATTCTGAAATTGCCAACTTGATTTATTTGGGTCTAGTTATTGTTTTAAGTAAGTAAGAGAGAGCTTAATGGGTCTAAAACTTCCTTATGAAGTAATCCATTTGAGACTACAAACCCCTTGGTATTAGTAGTCCATCTATTTCCCTCAAAATCTGTAGCCAATCCACCTGCTTCTTCTACCAGAAGAAGGCCAGCCGCAAAATCCCATACTTGATCACTAAATTCTATTTCTAGATCTACTTTGCCTTCCGCTAAGTAAGTCAAACTACGAGCAGTAGAACCAAACATTCTTAAATTAAAAACCCTATCAACAAGAGTATCAAGAGAAGAGAGCATAAGCTTTTTATTAAAAGTTAACCGACTGTCAAAGATAAGAGTAGCTTCTTTCAACTTTTTCTTAGTAGAAACCTTAATCTTCTTTCCATTAAGAAAAGCACCTCCCCCTTTTTCTCCTACATAAAACTCTCCTGTTACTGGCATATATATAACTCCAAAAATTACCTCTTCTTGGTATTCCAAAGCGATGGATACTCCAAAGATCTTTATAAGATGAATATAATTATGGGTTCCATCTAAAGCATCTATTATCCATCTAAAATCAGAAAGAGAAGAAGGATACTTACCTTCTTCTCCTAAGATATTATCTTCTGGAAAATCTTTCTTTATTAAACTTACTATCTTTCCTTCTGACTCTAAATCTACATTACAAACTAACTCTCTTTTTTCTTTAGAGTTAACAAAAGAAATCTTACCAAAATTATTTATTAAGATTTCTCCAGCTTGTTGAGCAGCTAAAATAGCTAAATTCTTTCTCTCTTCAATCTTTAATTCCATCTTTCTTTTTTCCTTGTTTTTATTTTAGACCCAATAAAAATTAGTTTGCGAAAAATTCAGCTTTCTATAAGTTAAAAATTCTCTGTCAGTAAACTCTTAAGCTAATGGTTTTCTGAAAAACTATGGACAATCATCTAAAGAAAAATATACCATAGCTGATATAGATATGTCAATCCATTCAGTCGAAGGTTGAGCAATTCTCATTATAAGATTTTACATAAGATTTTACAAAACAGATTAACCACTTTGTCCCTTTCCTTTCCTTAAATAGTAAATTGGTTTTCATTAACTAATCGGCAAAGGGGCATATTTGTGTAATACCAAAATGAAAATGTCCTAATCTGGCAAAATGAAAATGTCCTGTTTAAGGATGTAAAATATCCCTCAAAAAAGGAGGGAGAAATGGAAGAAAAGGACATTTTCGAAATGAGCAA
>JAHJRX010000004.1 GCA_018830565.1 bacterium
AAGAAAGGTGCATATTCTTCCATTGGATCACCCTTGGAGGAAGTTTAAAATAAACCCATATAAAAGATCATTTTTATCTAATACAAAATAGGACATTTCTATTTAACGGAAAACAGGACATTTTCATTTTGCTGTTACAAGGTTTAAAAATTCCTTGACAAAATGAATAAATTGCTATTTATTTAAGAATTGGTAAAAAAGTAGATAAGGGGGAAGATATGCCAAAAGGGGATCCGATTGTAGGACTTGATATTGGAACAAGTAAAGTTTGTGCGGTCATTGGCGAAGAAGGTGAAGATGGCCAAATAGAAATAGTAGGTGTAGGCTCTACAGCATCTACTGGATTGCGAAAAGGGGTAGTGGTCAACATAGATGCTACAGTAAGAGCTATAGAGACTGCGGTGGCCGAGGCAGAACTTATGGCTGGAGTTGATATAAGTTCTTGTTATGTGGGAATTGGAGGTAGCCATATCAAGGGACTTAACAGTCATGGGGTGATTGCTATTTCTCGAAGTAGAGAAGTTGCCCAAACTGATGTCAATAGAGTTCTTGATGCGGCTAAAGCAGTAGCTATACCCTTGGATCGTGAAGTTATCCATATCTTACCTCAACAATATATTATAGATGGACAAGATGGTATTAATGACCCTGTTGGCATGTCAGGGGTAAGATTAGAAGTAGAGACCCATATTGTTACCGGAGCAGTAACTTCTGTTCAAAATGTGGTTAAGAGTGTTAATAGAGCAGGGCTAAGCATAGAGGATGTAATCTTAATTCCCCTGGCTTCTAGTGCCGCTATTTTAAGCGAAGATGAAAAAGAATTAGGAGTTGTTTTGGTGGATGTAGGCGGGGGAACTACTAGTGTCGCCGTATTTGTGGAAGGAAGCATTTGGCATACAGAAATCCTTTCGATTGGTGGTTTTAATGTGACTAAGGATATCTCGGTAGGATTACGCACTCCTATCACTGAAGCAGAAAAACTAAAGATTGAATATGGATGTGCTTTATCTTCTATGGTAAGTTCTGGAGAAGAAGTGGAGGTAATGAGTGTCGGCGGAAGAAAAAAGCATTTTATTCCCAGAGAAATTTTAGCTAAGATTATTGAAGCTCGATTAGAAGAGATATTTAATTTAGTTAATCGAGAAATCAAAGCAGTAGGATATGAAAATTCGATAACCACCGGTATTGTTCTTACTGGCGGCGAAGCAATGTTAGAAGGTATTCCAGAATTAGCAGAACGTATCTTTGATTGTCCGGTAAGGATTGGAACACCTAAAAATATAGGTGGCTTAGTGGACATCGTCAGTAAACCTGTCTATACTACCGCGGTGGGGTTGGTCTCCTATGGTATGAAGAGTAGATTAGTTACAAGAGGTTTTAAAGCAGTAGGAGAAAATGTATTTAAAAGTTTAAGCGCTAAAGCCCGAAATTGGTTTAGTGAATTCTTTTAATTCTTAAAAAAAGGTAATATTAAGATATACCCAATTTTTATTAGGTATAAAATATAACTTAAAGTTAAGAAAAATGTTTAAGAGAGGGGGAAAAATGATAGATTTTGAAAGCGAAGCCTATGGATCTACTAAGATAAAGGTAATTGGAATTGGCGGTGGAGGAAGCAATGTTGTTAGTAGAATGATGGGTAGAAAAGTTGAGGAAGTGGAGTTTTGGGTAATGAATACGGATGCCCAAGCTCTTCAAATGTGCGAAGTTCCCAATAAATTGCAAATTGGAGTTAAATTAACTCGTGGATTGGGAGCAGGAGCAAATCCAGAAGTTGGCAGACAAGCGGCTGAAGAAGATAGAGAGCTCATTAGGTCTAGCTTAGAAGGGGCAGATATGGTTTTTGTGGCTACTGGTATGGGAGGCGGCACAGGGACAGGTGCTTCTTCTATTGTGGCTGAAGTGGCTAAGGAATTAGGTGCTTTAACTATTGCCGTGGTAACTAAACCTTTTGTTTTTGAAGGCTTTAAAAGGCAAGAAAATGCAGAGAGAGGTATAAAGGAATTAATTGAAAGAGTAGATTCTCTAATCGTTATTCCCAATCAAAAACTTTTATCAGCTTCAGAGAAAAAGACTACGGTGATAGAAGCTTTTAGAATAGCCGATGATGTACTAAGGCAAGGGATTCAAGGTGTTTCAGATTTAGTTATTCATCCAGGAATCATAAATTTAGACTTTGCAGATATAAAAACAGTTATGTCCGGAATGGGTAAAGCTCTTATGGGTATTGGCATTGGAGTAGGAGAGAATAGAGCGGTTACGGCTGCCCAAGCAGCCATTAATTCTCCTCTTTTAGAGGACGTTTCTATAGAAGGAGCTAGGGCTATTTTAATTAATATTACTGGCGGCGAAGATCTTACTATTCATGAGGTTAATGAAGCGGCTAGTATTATTTCAGAAATGGCTGATAAAAAAGCTAATATTATTTATGGTCAAGCTATTGATGAGTCTCTCCATGATGAAATGCATATTACTATTATTGCTACCGGTTTTGGAGAAGTAAAAGAAAAAGAGAAGCCAAGTTCCAAGACAACCATAAATCTTGAAGATTATCGTTATGAGAAACCAGGTATTAGAATTAAGAAAGATAATCTACGACGAGAGATTTTAATTGGACCAGAAAAATTTTTAAGTAAAGATAGTAGAGAGATCGAAGAAATTCCGGCTGTTTTTAGAAAAATAGCTGATTAGAAGTTTCTTTATTAAATTAAGACCATAGGTTTCAAATTTACTTAATAAGTTCAAGTTATTTCTAGAAGTAAAATAAGAAGATTTTATAGATAGGGGTAATTTACTAAGTTTAATAAGTGTTTTTTACTTCTAAGTAAGGCTTATTTTTTTCCAAGATAGCGACGAGATGGTTATTGTTACGGCTTAGTTGAGTCTTGATATTCACGTTATTGATGAAAGTTTGACATAGGTAAATTAATTTAACTACACTACCTTTAAAGTAAGAACATCAGAGACATCATTCTTCCAGTATCTTTTTTGTCTCGGCGGTAAGAAAAAAAGTATTCCCTTTGGCAGAAAGTACAATTTTTACTAATAAGGATGTTGTCTTTTTTAACTCCTAAATTAATAAGTAATTCTTTGTTAATTAAGGTTAAATTTAAATAATAAGTTTGGTCCTTAAGAGTAATAAATCTTGATTTAAGATAATGAAAATTACTTAAGAATTTTTCTGCTAATTCTAAACTTACTTGACAACAGCAAGTTTTAATAGAAGGTCCTATGCTTATCAAGCAAGAAGCAGCCTCGGTATGGTATTCTTTTTTCATAGTTTCTAATATTTTCTCAGATATATTTTCTAAAGTACCTCTCCATCCAGCATGAGCTAATCCTACGGCTTTATTGATAGGATCTAAGATAAAAATAGGCAGGCAGTCAGCCGTGAGAATAGCAATAGGGACATTTGTTAAGTTAGTTATCAAAGCATCTGCTTGATAATTCTCAAAGTATTTAAAGGTAGAATTACTTTTAACGGTAGCTACTTTGGTTTTGTGAACTTGCTTGCAAATAACAATCTTTTCTAAATTAGTCTTTAATCTCTGAGCTAAGATACTTCTATTCTTTAAGACATCTTCTTTTTTATCACCCACCTCGAGAGATAGATTTAAACCTTGATAAGCGCCTTGACTTACTCCATTTTTTTTAGTCGTGGTATAGGCTCTACTAAGACCAAGTTGGTCGAAGTGAAGATAAGTTTCTAGGGTTAAATCTTCAATTTGAACAAATTTCACTTTTGCCGTGACCAAAGCACCACCTAAGAGGTTATTTTTTTAAAATATCTTTCTTTTTCTTTTAAAAGAAACTCTTTATTAGAACCACAGTTTAAGTGGTCCCAAGGCAAGATTTCATAATCCTCAAAATTTCTAAAACGATAAAAGGAGTAAGATAAATTTGATTGTTGAAAAGCTTCTTTAATATTTTGTTCTTTCTTTAACAAGGTAGTTAATAATCTGCCTAGCTTCCTATCTCCTCTGGCTAGTATCCCTTGAAGGATAGATAATCTGATGCTTTCTAAAGAAAGTTTAACCTTTCCTCTAAAATGGGTTTTGAGAAGATTTATCTTTAATCTTAAGGTATCTTCATCTTCCAGATCTAACCACTGTAAAGCCGTGTTAGGTTTGGGAATAAAAGGATTAATACTTAAAACCAACTTTCTAAAAAGATTTAATTCTTTAATTTTTTCGACAAAGTTTATTATTTCTCTTACCTCGTCCAGGCTTTCTTGAGGTAGTCCTATTATAAAATAAAGCTTTAATTTAGCAATACTCTTTAATTCTTTGAGCTTAGCTAAGATACTTTGGTTGGTAATCTCTTTATTCATAGAGAATCTTAATTGATCAGACCCACATTCTGGAGCAATGGTGATGGTCTCTTGGGAAAGAAAGGAGGTTAATTGGCTCGATAAAGAGATGCTTTCTAAGGAAGAAGTGCTAATTTTAAAGCCTAAAGCAGATAATTCTTGGCAAAGATCTTCTATTTCTGGATGTTCACAAATATTAGGGCCTATTAAACCAATTTTATCTGTATGTTGAAGAGCTAATTTAGCCTGGAAAATAATTAATTTTTTCTCTTTAAAACGAAAAGGTCGGTAAATAGCTCCGGTTAGACAAAAACGGCATCCTTGTTTGCATCCTCGAGTAATTTCTGTTAAATACTGGTTTTTAAAGGCAGTATTGGGAGTAATGATTAAGGATTGATTATAAGGACTATTTATGTTCTTGGCAAATATTCTTTTTAAGTTATCCTTTTTTCCTTCAACTTTTAAGATTTTACCTCTTTGATCATAAAAGATATTAAATAAAGAAGGAACATAAATTCCTTGTTTCTGGCTTAAAGATTTTAAGATAGTTTCTTTAGGTTTATCTTTTATTTCTTTATAAGTATCAATAAACTCTGGAAGTATTTCTTCTCCTTCTCCTAAAATAAATAAATCTATAAAATCTGAAAGTGGTTCTGGATTTGAAAAGCAGGTAATTCCTCCCGCTATCACTAAAGGAAAGCTTCTTTCTTTGCTTAAAAGAGGTAAGTTAGCTAAGGTAAGAATCTTAAGGAGATTAAGGTAGTCTCCTTCAAAGGGGATGGAGAAAGCAATCAGATCAAAGTTTTTAAGGGATGTTTGTGATTCTAAACTAAGTAAGGGAGGGTTAGTCCGGGTATGCTCAAAATAATCCGTTCCTTCAGGCAGAAAGACTCTTTCGCAATAGGTATCTTCTCTTTGATTTAATAAGTTAAAGATAGTTAGATAACCTAAGTTACTCATTCCCAAGTAATAAGTATTGGGAAAGACTAAAGCTACTTTTAATTCTTGGCGGGTATATTTTTTACCAAAAAAGGATCTTTCTTCTTTTAATTGCTTTAAACTCTTCTTTTTTATTAAGTTAGGCATATAAATTAAATACCAAAATTTGCAAAAAGTAGTCAAAGAAGAGATAGACCTTAGATCATAGATTAAAACAATCAGGGAAGGTTTTTAGTTTAATGCTTATAGTTCGCAGCCCAATTTTCATTAGGCCTATCTACGATGATTGACTTCTTCAGTCAATTAGGATTCAAAGAGCTTATCTTGGCACGTGAACGTTTATTTATTATAACCAACGTTGGCGGTCTAAATTACGATATTGGATGGCTTCTAAGATATGGTAGCTTTTTATCTCTTGACTTTCTTCTAAATCAGCAATCGTTCGAGAAACCTTTAAGATCTTATAATAAGCTCGAGCACTTAACCCTAATTTCTCCATGGCCTTATTTAGAATAGTCTTGCTGTCTTGATCAATAGCACAAAATTTACTCATATCTTTTTGAGAAATCTGACTATTGAAAAAGACATTTTTTCTTCTTTTAAAACGTTCTTTTTGGATCTGACGAGCTTTATTAACCCGAGCTCTAATAGAAATAGAGCTTTCTATAAATTCGGTATTTTCCTCTATATCTTGAGACTTTATTCTAGAAACCTCAATTTGAATATCGATACGATCCAAGAGAGGCCCTGAAACTTTACCAAAATATTTTTGAATAGCGCTGGGATGGCAAGTGCATTCTTTTATCGGGTCAGCTAAAAATCCACAAGGACAAGGATTCATAGCGGCGATAAACATAAAACGAGCTGGAAAGGTAGAGCTGCTATTTGCCCTGGAGACAGTAATTACTCCATCTTCCAAGGGTTGCCTAAGAGATTCTAAGGTATGTCGAGCAAATTCAGGAAGTTCATCTAAGAATAAAACACCATGATGAGAAAGGCTAATTTCTCCAGGATGAGGAAAAGGGCCTCCTCCTACTAAGCCTGCATCAGAGATAGTATGATGAGGAGATCTAAATGGTCTGGTAGAGATTAAAGGAGTATAAGAAGAGGTTAATCCTGTAACGCTATAAATCTTAGTAATTTCAATAGCTTCTTCTAAGCTTAATTCGGGGAGGATGGTAGGAATGTGCTTGGCCATCATAGTTTTGCCACTCCCAGGAGGGCCTACCATTAAGACATTATGTCCTCCGGCGGCAGCTACCTCAATAGCTCTTTTCGCTTGCTTTTGACCTTTTATTTCAGCAAAATCTAAATCGTAATGAGTATGGTTTACGAATATCTTTTCCGAATCTGCTTGACAAGGGGAAATATCTATTTCTTTATTTAAGAACTTTACTACTTCAGCTAACTCTTTAGCTGGAATTACTGCTAAATCAGGAATGATAGAAGCTTCGCAGGAATTTTCAAAAGGCAGGACAATTCCTTTAAAGTTATTTTCTTTAGCAGAAATAGCGATAGAAAGAGCGCCTTTAATAGGTCTTAGCTTGCCATCCAAAGAAAGTTCACCTACTAAAAGATAGTTATTTAAACTCTCTTTCTCTACTTTTTCTAAAGCCGCTAAGATTCCAATGGCAATAGGTAAATCAAATAAGGACCCTTCTTTTTTGAGATCGGCCGGAGCAAGGTTTATGGTAATTCTTTGAGGAGAAAGCTCAAACTTGGAACTTTTAAGAGCAACTCTTACCCGATCTCTGCTTTCTTTGATGGAAGTATCAGGCAAGCCTACAATATTGATAGATGGCAGGCCGGGAGAAAGATCTACCTCTACCGTGACTACGTAAGCATCAATACCAAAGATAGAGCTGCTATAAACTTTAGACAACATACTTTGTTTTATTTTTCGTCAGTATTCAGGTATCAGCTTTCAGCTATCTGACCGCTATTTTCTGGCAACTGACATCTGGCCACTGACTATTTTTCAGATTCTACCCAAAATGCATCTTTTGCTAAGAAAATATTAGGTTTTTGAGCAGTAAGGATAATAGAAACAATATCAAATCTACAATTTAAATGCCATAAGTTTTTTTGAGTTAAGTAGACTTTAGCTACTTTCTCTACTTGAAGTCTTTTTCTTTGATTAACTGCTTCTATCGGTGGTCCATATCTTGGAGATATTCTACTTTTAACTTCAATGAAGACTAAAATATTTTTATCTAAGGCAATAATGTCTATTTCGCCTAATTTGGTTTGATAGTTTAATTCTATGATCTTATATCCTTGTTTCTTTAAATATTTTACCGCTATTTCTTCTCCTTTTTTCCCTAAATCTTTACTTGACATAAATTCCTTTTTTCCACTTTTGGTTTAAGGAATAAACAAACACCAAGACTTCAGCTACCACTTGATACAATTCTTCTGGTATTTCTTTATTAATGTCTAACAAACTTAAAGCTTCTGTTAAATCATGGTCTTCGTAAATAGGAATATGGCATTCCTTAGCAATTTCAACAATCCGTTGAGCAACAATTCCCCTTCCTTTGGCTACAATTACCGGAGCTTGGTCTTTTTCTCGCTTGTATTTCAAAGCAGCTGCTTTTTTATACTTAAGATCTTCTTCTTTTTTCATCATAAAACAAGGAATAGTTCTCGACTAAATCTTTAGATCAATCTTACTTAAGTTGTCTAAGTTAATAGATCGATCTTCATAAAATTCTTTTTCTGGAATAGGTAATATTCTACAGTCAATTTTAGCTTCTTGGTATCCTATGGAAGTTAAATTAGCCTGAAGCTCTTCTATGTGATTTAAGGCAAAATTTTTCTTAACAAAGTCTTCTAAAGAGATCTGGCCATGAATTAATTTATCTTTTAAATGTATATTTAGAGCAACATTTCCTAAGCCAGAAGTTCTGAATAAAAAAGAGATGCTTAAATCATTTAAATTTATCTTTTCACCCTTTTTTTTCTTTTGATATTTTATCTTAATCTTTACTGGCTCTTGATAAGAAGAGATCTGATAAGGAATTTCCCAATAAAGATAACGAAGATCACCTCCATCTTGGTTTAAAAGTTGAAGGGAGGTAAGATAAAGTAAAGTTTGGTCCAATGTTTCTAAGAGCTTTGGTAAGGCTGGATAAGAAAAATCTTTTTGATCGGAAATTAAATAATCTTTAAGTTTCAAAAGGAGTTTTTTTAAATTCACCTCTTTTTCTGGGTCTAAAACTAAACCTAAGTTGCTTAAAAAGTCTTTAAGATTGATAGAAAACTTGTCTTTTTCCAGAGAAAGAGCAGATAACTGATCAAAAAATCTATCAAATTGTTGTTTTAAATCTTTTTCTAAGGGAAGATTTTTGAGGGTTTCTTTTAAGTTGTTTAGATAATCAAAGAGAGATATTTTTTCAAAAAGATATTGTTTTAAACAATGAAAAGAAGTGGGGGAGAAAGGAATATCTTTAGCTTTTAGAAAGACTAAAGTTTCAATATCTGAAAGATGATTTAAATTTAAAGCTTGTAAATTTTTATTAATTTCTAAAATTACCTCTTTGTTAAGGGGTAAGTTATATTCTAAAAGCTTAGCTACGATATTTATATTTTCTTTATTAACGGGCACTTCTAAAGATTTTAAGATATTTTTAAGATCAAGGTGGGTATATTTATTAGCATAAACTTGATTTTCACCTTGGGGGATTAATTGGAAAATAATTTGAGGAGTAAGTTCTTTGACTTGAAGATCAATTATCTCTCCTTTATTAAAACTTAAGTTAGTAAAAGCGGTGAAATTTTTTCCTTTGATGTCTAAAGAAACCTTGCTGTCTTTATAAATAGCTTGAACTTGAGCTTTAAGAATTTCTCCAACTTCAATCTTTCCTTCTAAGTAAGTAGAAGCTTCGGAAGGTATAGTAAGGGTAGATGGTTGGTCTTTTATAAATGGTTGGTTTTTTATAGAAGAAATGGTCATCATTAGTTAAGAGGTAAAAGATTAGAGATAGGAGCAAAAGTTTGTCGATGAATTCTACATATTCCAAAATCTTTAATTGCTTGGAGATGAGTCTTTGTTCCATAGCCTTTATGCTTATTAAAACCATACTTGGAAAATTCTTGATGATAATTGTCCATAATTTTATCTCGGGTTACTTTAGCTATAATAGAGGCACAAGCAATAGTATGGCTAAGTTGATCTCCGTGAATGATTGGCTTTTGGGGAATATTAATTTCAGGAATTTTTAGAGCATCTACTAAGATATAATCTGGCTGAAGAGTCAAGTTAGATAAAGCTTTTTGCATAGCTAAGTAAGTAGCTTTTAAAATATTAAGATAATCGATAATTTTTTCTTCTATGATGCCAATGCCCATGTTTAAAGCTGATTTAGATATAATTTTGTAGAAATATTCTCTTTTTGCTGAGGTTAACTTCTTAGAATCATCAACTCCATCGATGATTAAATTTTTAGGCATCACTACTGCTGCGGCTACTACTGGACCAGCTAAAGATCCTCTTCCTACTTCATCTACACCACAAATATAATTAACTCCCGTGGAGATTAAGGAGTTTTCGTGAAGATAAAGATCTTTCTTAGGATTCATCTTTCTTGTTTCTTGGTAATTTTTCTTTTGGCTTTAGTCACCGCTTGCCTTTCTTTTTACGCAAATAGTATAATTTTGCTCTTTTACTTTTTTCTTCATGAGTTACTTTAATCTCCTCAATAGTTGGAGAATGCAAAGGAAAAGTCTTTTCAACGCCTACTCCATATGAAATCTTTCTTAAAGTAAATGTTTTGCTGATACCTGAACCGTGCCGCTTAATGACTACACCTTCAAAAGATTGTTTTCTTCCTTTTTTATCTTCAAGAGCTTTGGTAATTACCTTGATCGTATCACCTGAGCTAAAGATAGGAATGTCTTTTTTTAATTGAGCCTCAGTAACTTCTTCTATGATATTCATATATTGCCTTTCTTGTTAAATTTATCTATTAAATCTTTTCTATTCTTGTCAGTCTTTTCTAGAGCTTTTTTTTCCCGCCATAGTCTTATTTCTTTATGATTACCGCTTCGTAAGACCGAGGGCACTTCTAAGCCTTGATAATTAGCTGGTCTAGTATATTGGGGATAACTTATGATTTCTTTAGCAAAAGACTCTTCCTTTAAAGAATCTATATTTCCTAAAACACCAGGAATAAGCCTTCCTACTGTTTCTACTAAGACTAAAGCAGCGACCTCTCCTCCATTTAAGATATAATCACCAATGGAAAGCTCAAGATCAACTACATTTTCACTTACTCTTTCATCTATTCCTTCATATCGTCCACAGATAAAGATTAGATGTTCTTTCTTGGATAGTTCGATAGCTAAATCTTGGTTTAGCAATCTTCCTTGAGGAGAAAGTAAAATTACCATTCCCCTAGGAAGTGATTCTAATGCTTTAAAGATAGGTTCAGGTTTTAAGACCATCCCTGGACCTCCACCAAATGGAACATCATCCACCGTGGCCTGCTTATCTAAAGCAAAAGAACGTAGATTGTGTAAATTTACAGAAAACAGCTGATGATCAATCGCTTTTTTAACAAGACTTACCTTTAAAGGAGAAGAGAAAAATTCAGGAAAGATCGTCAAGATGTCTATTCTTAACATCTAAACTAGTCCTTCCATTAAAAAGACAGTCATTTTCTTATTTTCTAAATCAATCTTCTTAATTACTTCTTTAATAGCAGGCAAGAGGAGATCATTGTCAAGAGCATAAACATCATTACTACCCGTTTTATAAATATCGACTACCTTTCCTAAATAATTATCTTGAGTATCATAAGCATTTAAACCTATAATCTCAAATTCATAAAAACTACCTTCAGGTAGCTCAGGACAATCTTTTTTTAAGATAGCTACAGTCTGATTTAATAAATTTTTTGCCTCGGAGATATTATCATATCCTTTAATGTTTAAAGTTATCTGGTTTTTTCGATAATTAATCGCCGTAACTTTTACTTTACTTATCTCTTTATCCTGGCTAATTAGAAAAGCCTCTTTTAGTTCTTCAAAACGGTGAGGATTGTCGGTTAAGGATCTTACTTTTACAGCTCCTTTATTTCCAAAAGTTCCAACAATTTCCCCAACTGCTATATACTCCTCATCCATGCCCAGTTTTCCTTAATTCAAAACTTCAAGCACTGTTCGTTTGTTATATTTAATGGCCGCAGCATTTAATAAAATCCGAATGGATTTAATAATTCTTCCTTGTTTTCCTATTACTTTTCCTACATCATCTTTAGCTACTTTGAGTTCAAAAATGGTTGTCTTTTCACTCTCAATTTGATTAATCGTTATCTCTGAGGGATTATCTACTAAAGATTTAATAATATACTCTAAAAGCTCTTTCATTAACAACCTCCATAAAACTATATCTTTACTTCTGGTAGTTTTTTAAACAAACCTAAATTTGTAAATAAAGATTTAACTGTATTGGTAGGAATAGCTCCTTTTTTTAGCCAACTTATAGCCTTTTCTTCATCTACTTTTAAAGTTGTTTTATTATCTAATTGGTTATAGTAACCAATTCTTTCAATGAAACGTCCATCTCGAGAAAATCTAGAATCTGCTACCACAATCCGGTAGATCGGTCTTTTTTTACAACCCATTCTTCCAAGTCTTATTTTAACTGCCAATAAATCTTCACCTCCTATCTTAAAAAAGAGAACATCTGTTTTTGATTTGATTTTTTGTGAAAACCCTTAGTAAGTAATTTCATTTGTTCAAATTGGCGAAGAAGATTATTTATTTCGTTAGGAGTAGATCCACTTCCTATAGCAATACGTCTTCTTCGACTACCATTAATAATATGAGGTTTTTCTCTTTCTTCTCTCGTCATAGATAAAATAATAGCTTCAGTCTTATTTAAATTTTTTTCTCCAAAATTTAATCCAGAAGTGTTTTTTATTTGATGGCTTAAACCTGGAATCATACTTATAATTTGTTCCATGGAGCCCATCTTTTTAATTTGTTGAATTTGAAGTAAAAAATCATTAAGGTCTAAACTTTGTTTCCGAATCTTATTTTCTAATTCTAAAGCCTTTTTTTTATCTATTATTTTTTCAGCTTTTTCAATTAAAGATAAGACATCACCCATTCCTAAGATTCTCGAAGCCATTCTTTCAGGATAGAAGACTTCCAAATCTTCTAATTTTTCTCCAATGCCTACTAATTTTATTGGTTTCTTAATAGTCATATTAATGGACAAAGCAGCTCCTCCTCGGGCATCTCCATCTAGTTTAGTTAAAATTACCCCCGTCAGGTTTAATTCTTGATTAAAATGGTTGGAGATATTTACTGCTTCTTGACCGGTCATAGCATCTACCACTAATAAGATTTCATCAGGTTTACTTTCTTCTTTCATCAGCTTAAGTTCTTGCATCATCTCTTGGTCAATATGAAATCGTCCGGCTGTATCTATAATCACCACCTCAAAAGAGTTTAAAGTAGCTATTTTTTTAGCAGAAATTAAGGTATCAACTGGACTTTCTCCTTCTTTTGGGCAGTGAACTTCTACTTTAATCTTTCTTCCCAGTGCTTGAAGTTGTTCCACGGCTGCAGGTCGGTAAATATCTGTGCCTACTAATAAAACTTTATGCCCCTTTTGTTTTAAAAATAAGGCTAATTTTCCAGCCGTAGTAGTCTTTCCACAGCCATGCAAACCAACTAATTTAATAAAAAAAGGCTTATTAGTAATTTCTAAAGCCTTAAAGCTTCCTCCTAAGATATTGATTAATTCTTCATGGACAACCTTAGTTACTTGAGCAGCTGGAGTTAAACTTTCTAATATTTCCTTGCCTAAAGCTTTGGCAGAGATAGAAGAGATAAATTCTTTTACTACTTTATAATTAACATCAGCTTCTAAAAGAGCTAATTTTATTTCTTTTAAGGCTAGAGAAACATCCTTTTCTGAAAGCTTTCCCTTTCCTCGTAATTTTTTAAAGACTGTCTGTAATTTGGAGGATAAATTTTCAAACATAATAATTCGTCAGCATTCAGGTGTCAGTAACCAAATCTTAATGGGTTAGTTATCAGTATTATTTTTTACAGTCTAATTTTTATTAAAAACTTACTATAAGTTAAGATTTAGCTATTGTCAAGAAAAAAGAAGAATTTGTAACAGCAAAATGAAAATGTCCTGTTTTCCGTTAAATAGAAATGTCCTATTTTGTATTAGATAAAAAAGATCTTTTATATGGGTTTATTTTAAACTTCCTCCAAGGGTGATCCAATGGAAGAATATGCACCTTTCTTATCTTTAATTGCTCTTTTTCTTCTTTTGGTTTTAATG
>JAHJRX010000005.1 GCA_018830565.1 bacterium
AAATAGAGAAAAGACCATTAAAACCAAAAGAAGAAAAAGAGCAATTAAAGATAAGAAAGGTGCATATTCTTCCATTGGATCACCCTTGGAGGAAGTTTAAAATAAACCCATATAAAAGATCATTTTTATCTAATACAAAACAGGACATTTCTATTTAACGGAAAACAGGACATTTTCATTTTGCTGTTACATTCGTTTAAAAACACTTGACATTTTAAGTAGTGGTTTATAAAATAAAGATAAGCTTATGTTGCTGAGGAGGAAAAATGAAAAAAGATGACTTAGTAAAGTCTTTAGCTAAAAAGTTAAACTTAGCCAATAGAGATTCTAAAAAGATTGTAGAAATCATTATTGACACTATTACCCTATCCTTAAAGAAAAATGAAGGGATAAAAATTAGAGGTTTAGGTAGTTTTGAAATTAAAAATAGAGCTTCTCGGAAGGGAAGAATTATCGCTACAGGAGAACAAGTAACAATTCCTCCAAGAAAAGTCCCTGTCTTTATTCCTGGATTGACTTTAAAAAAGAGAGTCAATTAATTCATTAGCGGCCGTAATTCAGTGGTAGAATGCAAGCTTCCCAAGCTTGACGTCGTGGGTTCAAATCCCATCGGCCGCTCCATTAAAGTCTTACTAATCTATAATTACCACCATGAATACTTCTCGAGTATATTTTATAAACCTTAGATCTTCTTACCAGAGAAATATATTTGAAAAATTTAAGTTATTATTCCAAGATTCAAAGTTAAAAAAAATTATCTCTCCTCATGATTTAGTAGCTATTAAGCTCCATTTTGGAGAAAGCGGTAGTACTGGTTTTATTCAACCTATTTGGGTTCAGAAGGTTGTAACTTTAGTTAAAGATAGCCAAGCTAAGCCATTTTTGACCGATACCACTACCTTATACGCTGGCCAGAGGTCCAATGCTATAGATTCTATAGTAAATGCTATCCATCATGGGTTTTCTTACTCTACAGTAGAAGCTCCTATTATTATTGCCGATGGTTTAAGAGGAAATATCTCTAAGAAGGTAAAGATAGACCAAAAACATTTTAAGGAAGTGTACTTAGCTGAAGGCATCTACCATAGTGATGCAATTATTTGTCTTTCTCATTTTAAGGGTCACATGTTAGGAGGATTTGGGGGAAGTATTAAGAATTTAGCCATGGGCATGTCTGATAAACATGGCAAGCAAATTATGCATGCCGACCAAACACCTAAAATTTCAGAAGATAAGTGCCTTGGTTGCGGAATTTGTATAAAGTGGTGTCAAGCTAAAGCTTTATCTATCATAGATGAAAAGATCTCTCTTGACTCTAAGCAATGCGTTGGTTGCGGACAATGCATTGCCTCTTGTCCGGCGCAAGTATTCGAAGTTAACTGGCATGCTTTATCATCTACTTTAGTTCAAGAACGAATGGGCGAATATGCTTTAGGGGTTTTAAAAGAAAAGAAAGATAAAGTTGGCTTTATTAATTTTCTTATAAATGTGACACCTGATTGTGATTGCTGTCCTCATAGCGATACCCCCATTACTTCTGACATAGGCATTTTAGCTTCCTTAGATCCAGTAGCTATAGACCAAGTTAGCGTAGATTTAGTTAATCAAGAAGTAGGCTTAAGAAACAGTGCCTTAAAAGAAAATATTAAGGCTAACACTGATAAATTTAAACTAATTCATCCCCATGTTAACTGGGAAACTCAATTAAGCTATGGAGAAAAAATAGGCTTAGGAAGTAGAAATTATCAATTAATTCAAATAGATTAGCCAATGAAGACTTCCAAAATCTTACTTATTTATCTATGTATCTTATCTTTTATCTTATCTTTTAGTAAGGTAGGTCTTTGCCAAAATGAGAAAGCCATGTTTTCTAATGCCGAGAGTTTATTCGTAGATTCTCGTTATCAAGAAGCTATTACTTCTTACCAGGAATTTATCGAGCTTTTTCCTTATCACAACTTAGTAGCTAATGCTTATTATAATATAGGAGAATCATATTATCGATTAATGGATTTTGCGTTGGCAGAAAAATACTTTAAAGAAGTTATGACGAACTTCCCTAAAGATACTATAGCTATTGAGGCTCAAAATAGATTAGGTGATAGTTATCAAAAACAAGAACTTCTTGACCAAGCTATGGCTGAATATCAAAAAGTTATAGAATTACATCCCCACACTTTATATGCAGATTATGCTCAATATGCTATAAACTGGCTAAAGGCGGTAATAGAACCTAAAGAGATGGTGGAAGCCCAAAAAGAAACCCAAAAAATACAAGAAACTCCTGAAAAACCTAAGTCTATAAAAAAGGCTGAAAAAACCAAGATTAAGCCCAAAAAAAAGTTTAAAGTATCTTTAGTCAAAAAAGAAAAAAAGACTAAAGAAGAAAAAGATATTCCTAAAAAGAAGATAGTGATTAATCTAATAAATAATATTTCTAATCAAGGTTATGTCCATTATTTAAATCAGCTCTTAAATAACCATAAAAACTTAATAATTATGACTTCTTCTCCTTTTACAAAAACAAATGATGAAGCTTATATCTATAGTATCTCTGAAACTCCTGCTTATTTCTTTGAATTGCAAAATAAAAAGATAAAAAATTTCCCCCCCGAGAATAAAAACCAAGTTTTTCTTAAACCTGATTTTACCTTGACAGCTTCTGATGCAACCTCAGATCATCAAGTGATTACCTTGAAGGTCGTTAATAATAGTAATAATAAGGTAATAGCAGACAAAGAAGTTAAGGGTAGTGAGGAAGAGATAAAGAATAAGCTGAACATTTTTATTAAAGATTTAGAAAGGCTTTTCTTGAAAAGGTAGTCAAAGATTCTCTCTGAGAACTTTTGACTAATAATAGCTACTTGGGAAGACTCTAGAAAATTATTAGCCTCCAAAATAGCCCCTTCTTGCAAATCTGGGTTCTCCATAAACTTGCGAATTTTTACCAACGGCTACGAAAAATACGCGTAGACAAAACTGATAGACGTAAAACTTGGCGGACATGAGCAGCTGGATTTTTGATTTCCGCTTATAAACATATTCTCAAAGAACATGAAATCCCCCTTAATCCCCCTTTGATAAAGGGGGATTAAGGGGGATTTAAATCATAGCTGCTCAATAACCTGTGGATTTTACACTACCGCTGAAGTTTTTTACTTGATTTGAATAGCTTGGTAGGATATAATATTTTTTGGATAAAAGATTAAAGGAAGGAAAGCAAAGAAAGTTGAAGGTTTTAATTTAATGCAAGCTACGATTATTCTTGGAAGTAAATCAGATAGACTGATTGCAGATAAAGTAGAAGAAGTTTTGAAAGAGTTTGGTATTGAGTATGAGATAAGAGTAGCCTCAGCCCACAGAACGCCTGAATTAGTTAAAGAAATAGTTGAAAAGAGTAATGCTGAAGTTTTTATTGCTATTGCTGGCTTATCTGCTGCTTTGCCAGGAGCGGTTGCCTCTTTAACAATTAAACCAGTGATAGGAGTTCCCGTAAGCGGAAAATTAAACATTGACTCCATCTTGTCAATAGCCCAAATGCCGCCAGGAATTGCCGTGGCTACTGTTGGCTTGGACAATGGAACAAATGCTGGTTTATTGGCAGTGCAAATGTTAGCCTTAAAAGATAAAAAATTGCAGGAAAAATTCATTGACTCTAGAAAAAAAATGAAGGAAAAAATCTTAAAAGATGATGAAGAAGTAAGAAAAATTTAAAAAAAGTTACCTTTGGCTTGACAAATTCTACAATAATAATTGACAATAATAGATATTATATTATTATTATAATAATTGCTGGACAAAATCTAGAAAATAATGATAAAGGATAAATTTTATGGTATGATTCTAAAAAGAGAACTATGATAAAAAGTATGACTGGTTTAGGTAAAAGTGAAGATGAATATTTTAAAGTAGAGATTAAATCTTTAAATCATAAGTATTTTGAACCCTATGTTCATTTGCCTAATAAGCTTTCTTGTTTAGAAAACCTGATTATAGAAAAATTAAAGCCTTATCTAACCCGAGGCAAGGTAGATGTTTTTGTAAATTATAAATCAAATGCAGAAGAAAAGATACCTTTAGATATAAATAGAGCTAGTGCTTATTTAAATAAATGGAATGAATTAAGTAAGTTATTAAAATTAGAAAATGATATAAAACTTTCTGATTTAGTTAGTCTAAAAGATATTTATAGTTTAAATGAGCTTGATGGTCAAGAGATAGAAAACTCTTGGTTAAAGTTAGATAAATTAATTACTACGGCCTTAATAGACTTAGATCAATCAAGAGCTCGAGAAGGAGAAAGATTATTAGAAGATTTAAAGAAGATCTTAAGGAAAATAAGAAAAACTTCTCAAGAAATCGAGGATGATGCAGATAAGGTTTTAGCAAAGAAAAAAGAAGAGCTTTGTCAAAAACTAAAAGAACTTTCATTAAATTTAGAGCTCTACGAAGAACGTATTGCCTTAGAAATTGCTCTTTATGTTAATAAGTGTGACATTAATGAAGAATTAGTACGAATAAAGAGCCACCTTAAAGAGATAATTATTTTTTTTCAAAAGAAGGAACCCATAGGAAGGAAGTTAGAGTTTATTGGCCAAGAGTTAAGTAGAGAGATAAATACTATTGGGTCCAAAGCAGGAATGTATGAGATTACCAAGAAAGTGATCTTGCTTAAGAGCGAATTAGAAAGATTTAAAGAACAAGTAAGGAATATAGAATAATATTGTCAGCTGTTAGGTACCAACGTTCAGGTATCAGCCTAAAATCGCTGTTCCTCTAATTCCCGAGATAAATCTTCTGCCGACAGCTGACGGCTGAACGTTTACTATTATTTATATTTAAAGGAAAATTATGAAACTATTGAATATAGGTTTTGGAAATGTTGTGGCAACCTCAAGGATAGTTTGTATTACTTCTCCAGAATCTTCTCCTATGAAAAGAATGAAAGAGCAAGCAAGAAAAGAAGGTAGATTGATTGATGCTACCTATGGCAGAAAGACACGAGCCATTATTGTTACTGATAGCAATCATATAATTTTATCTTCAGTCCAGTCAGAAACTATGGCTGAGAGATGGCAAGAATCCTTTGAAGGATAACAAGGGTAACAAATGGCTGGTTTAATTATAGTGATTTCTGCTCCTTCGGGAACAGGAAAGACTACTATCTGTAAACACTTATTAAAAGAATTTACTCAAATTAAGCATTCTGTCTCTTATACTACTCGTCTCCCTCGGGCTAATGAAGTAGAGGGAGAAAGTTATTGCTTTGTAAGTAAAGAAGAATTTGATAAAATGGTGGTTAGCGGCCAGTTAGCGGAATGGGCTAAAGTGCATGGTAACTATTATGGCACCTCTTTGGAGCACTTAAATAAGATAAAAGAAGAAGGTTGTGATGCAATTTTATCTATTGATGTTCAAGGTGGGCTAAGTATTAAGAAGAAGTGCGAAAATGCAAGCTTAATATTTATTATTCCTCCTTCTCTAAATGAACTCAGAAACAGATTAGAAAAAAGAAATACCGAAGAATTAGAACACTTAGAAAGTCGATTAAGGTGTGCTCACGAAGAGGTAAAGCATATCTTTAAATATGACTATTTTTTAATTAATCATGATCTTGAGGAAACAATAAATAATTTAAAATCTATTATTATTGCTGAAAGACACAAGATTGCTCATCTTCCAGAAAGTTTATTATAAAATGAAAGTTCTTGGTATCTTCCATTGCTTTTTTACTCGGTCTAAAGCTTCTGGTCTTTAATTTAGTAAACTTTTGGCTGAATGTTCACATCTAAACTTTTTTAAAGGAGGTTTTGGTTGGTTATCAATAATGAGGACTGCAAGATAGAAAATCCACATTTATTAATTTTGGCTATTGCAAAAAGGATTCGTCAGATAACAAAAAGAAGTTCTCTGTCAGTTAATAATAATAAATATAAAAAGCTTATTTCCCTTGTTTTAGAGGAGATTAAGGAGAAAAAGATAAGTTTTATTATGGAAAAATAAGGTGGGTAAGATAATTGCTAGAAGGAAAAAAGATAATCTTAGGTGTTACCGGTAGTATAGCTGCTTATAAATCTGCTTTATTATTAAGTGAGTTAAAAAGATTAAAGGCAGATGTCTGGGTAGTGATGACTAATGCTGCTACTTCATTTATTACTCCTCTTACTCTTCAAACTTTATCAAAGAATAAGGTCTATCTAAATTTATTTGATTCTGCCCCTTCTTTTATTCCAGAACATATCTCTTTAAATCAAGGAACTAGTTTAATCTTAATTGCTCCTGCTACCGCTAATACCATCTCTAAGATTTCTTTGGGTATAGCTGATAATTTGCTTTCTACTTTAGTCTTATCTTCCACTGTTCCTAAAATACTTGCTCCCGCCATGAATGAAGCTATGTATTTAAATCCTATCTTTCAAGAAAATTTATTAAGATTAGTCAAGATGGGCTATATTTTGGTAGATCCAGAATGTGGAAGATTAGCTTGTGAAAAAGAAGGAAAAGGTCGCATGGGTAGTATAGAAAGGATTATAGAAGAGGTAAAAAAGGTTTCGACCAAGCAAGAACTTCCCTTAAAAGATAGGAGAATATTAATTACCGCTGGGCCTACCAGAGAACCCCTGGATACGGTTCGTTATCTTAGTAATCGTTCTTCAGGAAAGATGGGCTATGCCTTAGCGGAAGAAGCTCAAAGATTAGGAGGAAGAGTTACTTTAATTTCAGGACCTTCTTCTCTTCCTCCTTTAAAAGAAGGGGTAAAGTTCATTAAAGTAACTACTGCTCTTGAGATGAGGGAGGTAGTCTTAAATGAGTTTGATCCTCAGGAAATAGTTATCTTTGCCGCTGCCGTTAGTGATTTTCGTTCCAAAGTAGTCCAGAACGGTAAAATAAGAAAGAAAGAACTGCTTCTTAGGATAGAACTGGTAGAAAATCCTGATATCTTAAAGGAATTAGGGTCAAGAAAGAAAGAAAAAATCTTAGTTGGGTTTGCGGCTGAAGATTCCGATGACCTTCAAAGAGCGGTGGTGAAATTAGAAGAAAAGAACTTAGATTTCATTGTCTTTAATAATATTAGTCGAGAAGATACTGGATTTGAAAGTGACACCAATCAGGTTAAGATTATCAGAAAAGATAAAAGCTTAAAGGAACTTCCCTTGTTGAGCAAACAAGAGACTTCTAAAGAGATCTTTAAAGAGATTATTAATTTAATAAATAATAAATAATAAATAAATGGAATTTGAAAAAACAAAAAAAGTTTTAGAGAAATTTATAGAGAGTGAATCTTGGCATAAAATTTGTGAAATCTTAGTTTCTCGGTTAAATTCTTCTTTTTTCTGGGTAATTGACACTCAAGGTAATTTTATCTATCGGTTACAAGAAGATCGTAAATTTTGCCAAATGATTAAAAATAATTTATCTGGATTAAGGAGTTGCCAAGATTCTTTTCAATTTTTAAGGCAACAAGTTATAGAAAAAAAGAAATCTTTGGTTAATAATTGCCATGCTGGATTTTTAAAGTTTGCTTCTCCTTTAATGGTAGATAATGAAATTATTGGTATTTTAGGAGGCTGCCAACTTATTGATCTTAATCTGGACTTTGAATTATATCAAGCTACAGCCTTAGAATTATCTTTAAATATAGAAGATTTTTTATTCTTTATCTCTAAAGAATCTTCTATCTCTTCTTCTAACTTAGAGGCAGAGATAGAATTAGTTAGCTTAGCTACCAAGAATACCTTAGAGTCCATAACTCGGCGGGAGACAAAAGAAAGACAAGAGAAGAAGGAAGTAGATAAGGTTAGAGATTTTTATGACTTATTTGAGGCTTGCCGGGAACTAGTCTTAAATTTAGAAACTAAAAAATTATATCCTACCATCGTAGAGATGGCCCGTAAAGCTATGAATACTCAAATTTGTTCTTTAATGTTAGTTGATCAAGAAAATAAAGAAGTAACCATAAAAGCAGCTTGTGGTTTAAGCGAGAAGGTAACAAAAGAGACCTGCTTAAGTTCAGAAGAAGGATTAGTGGGTTATGTAATTAAAAGTAGCCAGCCTCTTTTGGTCAAAGATGTAGAAACTGATCCTCGATTTAAGAGGAGACATCAGTCCGAAAGATATCATACCAAATCTTTAATAATTTCTCCCCTTAAGATTGAAGATAAGGTTATGGGAGTCTTATGTATGAATAATAAAGAAGATCATACTCCTTTTAATGAAGATGATTTAAATTTACTCTCTATTATTTGTGGTCATGCGGCAATAGCTATTGAAAATTCTAAAGCTTATGAAAAGATAAAGAAAGATAAAGCTGAGATTAATATTCAAGCTAAGGAATTAAGCATCTTACATGACATAGGAGAAGAATTAATCTTAAGACATGCGCCCAGAGAAATATTAGATTTATCTTTAACCCAAATCTTAAAAAATCTAAGCTGTGATTTAGCTTCTTATTTCATTTGGGAAGGTGGAGAGGTAAGAGCAAAAGTTTGTAGTCTTTATTCTTTAGAAGAAGAATCATTACAACAGCTAAAGGAACATTTTAAGAAAAGTATGCCTAATTTAAGTTTTTTCCAAAGTTTAAGAGAAGAGTTTTCTTTGGAAGTAATTTCAAAAAGTTCTAAAAGACCAAAAGATAGAGACATTTTAGCTTATTTAGCTTATTCTCTTAGTGATAATGGTAGTTTTATCGGGATATTAGCCCTGGCTTCTTTTCACAAGCGAATATTTTTAGAGAACGAAAAAAACTTATTTTCTTTAATCTCTAAGCAAATTTCTGTTAACATTAAGAGAGCTTTAGTTTATGAAGAAACAAAGATTTTAACCGAAAGGGATGATCTTACCAATGTTTATAATTATCGTTACTTTAAGAAGAACTACCCTGAAGAATTTAAAAAAGTCTTTTTTCATTATCAACCACTCTCTCTAATTATGTTAGACTTTGATCATTTAAAGATGTATAATGATAGATATGGACATCAACAAGGTAGTTTTTTAATTAAGAAGATTGCTTCCTTAATTGAAAGAGAGCTGAAGGACAAAGGTTGGGTATCTCGGTTTGGAGGCGATGAATTTTCCATTATTCTTCCTAATACTCCCAAAGATGATGCTTTTAAAGTAGCCAGTAAGATCAGAGAGAGTATTAATAATACTACCGTCAACTTAAATGGAGACTTACATAAATTAACTGCCAGCTTGGGTGTGGCTACTTTTTCAGGAAGGGAGACTCAGATAAGAGACGAAAAAGATTTGTTAGAGTTAGCTGATAAAGCTTTATACCAAGCAAAAGATCAAGGAAGAAATAAAGTTTGTCAGTATCATGAATAACGAGATAAAAGTTCAGCCGTCAGGTGTCAGCAAGAAACTTTGTCTTGGGAATTAGAGGAGTAGTGTTTTGCCTCTTCTCTTGAAATTCCTTTAAAAGCTGAAACTTGAGGCTGGTACCTGAACGTTTATGAACAATGAGGTAAACTCAGATGAAACCAGAAGAAATCAAGAGAATATTCTTTAGTTTTTTAAAGAGTGATGAATGGAGTTTAATCACTGAGATTTTAGATGAGATGAAAGCTTGTTATCAAGTGATAGATAATGAAGCTAAGGTTATCTCTTGCAAGATTGATAACCAATTTTGTGGAGTTTTAAAGAAAAATAATCTTAATAAGCAGCAATGCGCTGAGTTTTATCAGCAAGTGATCGAAGAAGCCAAGAGAGGGTTAGATTTTAAAGTAAGTTCTTGTTATATGGGTTTTATTGTCTTTGCTTTTCCTTTAATCGTTAAAGGTGAAGTAATGGGGATGGTTTTAGGAAGTCAAATTGTTAATTGTGATCTTGCTCTTGAAAAGTATCTCTTTAATTTCGAAAGATATGGAATTAGCAAAGAGTTTCTTTGCTCTCTTCATCAAACTCAAGTTCATTATACCTTTCAGATTATTAAGAATGAGATAAACTTAGTTTCATGGTTAGCCAGATTAGCGATAGAAGAGGCCTTAATTAGCTCTAAATTAGAAGAAAGAGATGATGAATTAGAGGGAATTATCGAGTCTTATAAGATGTTTGAAGAAAGTCAAAATTCTCAATTAAGACTTACCAAAAAGATGATCTACACTAAGATTGTTAATATTGCCGCTAAGGCTTTAGATGCTGAAATTTGTTCTTTGATGTTAGTTGATCAAGAGAAAAAACAAATATATATAGAAGATGCTCTTGGTTTAGATAAGAATATTATTTCTAAAGTGAGCTTAAGTTTAGGAGAAGGTGTTGCCGGACATGTGATCAGGAGTGGAAAATCTCTATTGATAAAAGATATTAGTCAAGATATTCGTTTTGGAGTAAAACATAAACCTTTGAAATATTATACTCGGTCTTTAATTATCTCACCCTTGAAGGTAAAAGGCGAGATAATTGGGGTGATAAACATTAATAATAAATCTAATCGCCGTTCTTTCGAGGAAAAGGATTTGGAGCTTTTAAATGTTATTTGCGGCCATGCCGGGGCAGCCTTGGAAAGCTTAGAGAGTGAGACGTCAGATTTCCTTAGCAAAGATTATGAAATTTTAAAAAATAGTCCAATAGAGCTTAAAGAAAAAGTAAGAAAAGAGAAGATAGACAAAGAAGACTTAGAAGATAAAGATAATTTAATAAAAGAACTAAAAGAAAAGATTGTAGAATTTTCTAAATTTAGAAAGGAGACAGAAGAAGAAGTAACTGCCTTAAAGAGCCAACGAGAACAAATGAAAGAACGACTGAGAGAAGAAGAAGAAAGAATAAGGGCTTATCAAGAAAAGATTAACTTATTAAAAGATACTAAGACTGAAGTAATAGAGAAAGGAACTGGACACGAAGAAGAATTAAATCGAATAAAAAAAGAAGTAGAGGACTTTAGAAATATCCATGAAGAGCTTAAGAAAATAACTGCACTTCAAGAAAAAGCCAAACAAGAAAAAGATACCGTTAATATAGAAAAATATAATAATATGATCGAGGAATTAGAAACCAAGAGAAAGGAATTAGAAGAGGTAGAAGAAAAGACTAAAGAACTAAACTTGTTGTTTAATATTACTAAAGAATTAATATCTCCAACCAAGATTAGAAATATTTTAGAATGCTCCTTAAATGAGATCTTTTCTTTTTATAATTACCATGCCGCTTCTTTTATCTTTCAGGAAGAAAATAAGGAGCAGGCAGTGATAAAGCTATCTTATCCCTTAGGAAATGCCTGCATCGAAGAACTAAAAGAGCAGATTCAAAATAATTGGGCTGGAATTAAGAAGAAGAAAAAGATTAAAAAGCTTAGCTTTGAGCTCATACCGAGTAAGGATATGGCTATTGCTACTCAAAGCCAGGAGAAGATTTCTTCTTATATCTTTGTGCCCCTTAAAGAGAATAAGGAAGTAGTGGGACTAATCAATATTAATAGTTTTAAAGACTATGCTTACACGGCGATGGATAAAAAATTACTCTCGATCGTGGGCAATCAAATCTCTTTAGCTCTAGAGAGAGTTAAGTTATTTAATCAGGTTAAGAAATCGGCGGAACTTGATGAGCTTACTAAGCTTTATAATTATCGGTATTTTGAAAAATATTTCGAGAAGGCCTTTAAAGATAGTCTGAGCTTAAAAAAATCTTTATCCTTAATCATCATGGATCTTGACTATTTTAAGAAAGTTAATGATGAATATGGTCATGCTCAAGGAAATAAATTACTAAAGACCGTAGCTTCTCTGATTAAGCATGAGGTTAAAGAAGCTGGTATTGTCGTTAGGTTTGGAGGAGATGAGTTTGCGATAGTCTTGCCAAAATTTAATCAAGAGAAAGCTTTTATTTTAGCTTCTAAAGTTAAAGATAGGTTAAATAATTGTGATTATCAAATAGATGGAAAAAATTTTCGACTTTCAACTAGTATTGGAATAGCTTCTCTTCCCAATCAAAAGATAAAGATTTCCAAAGAATTATTTAAAAGAGCTGATCGAGCGGTGTATCTGGCTAAAGAGCAAGGAAGAGATCGGGTTGTTACTTGTCCAGCAGATTAGTGAGAAATTTATTAGTTAGAGAAAGGTAAAAGATTGGAAACAAGAAAGATAAATAAGATCTTAAATGAATTTGTAAAAAGTAGTGAGTGGAAGCAAGTAAGGTTAGCTATTCTTTTTAAGATTGATTCCCCGGGGTGGGTAGTTAATAAGGATAGAGAATTTATCTACAAAGTGGAGCAAGACCGAAAATGTTGTGAAATAATTAAGTCTACTCCTTCAGGAAAGATTCTCTGCCATGAATTCTTCAAAGAGTTGTTTTCGCATGTTTACGAGAAGAAAAACTCAGTCGTCTTAGCCTGTAGAGCTGGACTCTATGGGGTAGCTTGCCCTCTTTTAGTCGAAGATAACTTAATTGGAGTAGTAGGAGGATGTCAAATCTTAACCGAGGAGAAAGATTTAACTAAATTTGAAAACTTTGCTAAAAAAATAAAAGTAGATCCTATTTACTTTTTAAATTCAATTGAACAAGGCTACACTATCGCGACTAAAAACTTAGAATTAGAGATGAATTTAATTGCTCTTCTTTCTCAAGCCGCTATAAATGTGGTCTTAAAAGAAGATTATGCCTTAAAAGCTAATGCTAATATTAAGAAGATTTTAGAACTATATAAATCAATTGAAGAAAGAAGGGAATTTATCTTAGAAAATAAGCTAGAAAATCTTTATACCTTAATCTTAGATGATATGTTAAGTATCTTAAAATATAAATCTTCTTATTTAATAATGATTGATAAAAGAACCAAGAAGTTGGTAGATAAGTTTTCTAATAGTGTGGTTGAATTAAAGATTAATGAAGACTTAATTAAGAAGATTGTGACTGATTTTGGAGTTAAATTTTTAAATATACCTAAGCCTATGCTTTTCTTAAATATTAATTTAAATTCTCCTTATCATTACCTATTAGCTTTAAGCCATAAGGAAGATGAGACCGAGATTGGAGAAGAAGACATAGAAATAGCTAATTTAGTGAGAGATTTTCTAAGTATTGCCATCCGCAGCTTAGTTTGTAGCTTTGAAAAGAAAGAAAAGAAAGAAAAAGAACTTATGATAAAAGGTAAGAAGGAGATGATTGGAGACCAAGTAAAATCATTTCAAGATCATGTCAAAAAAGCCGAGGAATTTAAAAAACAGACCGAGAATATTAAAAATCTAGTTGAAAAGATGAGTAATGACAAAGTAAATTTAAATGAGATTAAAGAAGAAAAGGAAAAACTAAAGGGTCAAGTAGAAGAACTAAATACAGTAATTGTAGAATTAGAAGAACAAGCTACCAGATTAAAAAAAGAAGCAGAAGAATTAGAAAGGGAGCAAAAGTATCTTAAAGAAGAAGGTAGCAAGAAAGCTAAAGAATTAAAGCAGCGCCTAGAAGAATTAAAAAAACAAGAAGAAGAACTCAGGAAGAATACTGAAATGTTAAAAAAACAAGCCGAAGAAGCTAAGAATTTTATTGCCCAGATGGAAGAAGTTCAAGAATTAAAAGAAAAAACTAATGAATTAAATATATTATATAGTGTAAGTAGTGATTTATCTTCTCTTGAGAATCCGGTAAGTATTTTACAGCATGCTTTAGATAAAATAAAACCTTATTTTAATTATCAAATTAGTTCTTATTTATATCTTCAAGATGAAGATAGTCTGGTAGGCAAGATTGATAATCTTTCCTATACTAGCGAAGAAAATCTTGAAGAAATTAAAAAAAGGATGGCTGACCGATGGAAGATCATAGAAGGAAAAGAAGTTAAAAGAAAGATTGAATTTACTGTAGAAAGGCCGGCTTTAGTTTCTATGGCCGGGGAATATCATGAGATCATGAATTCACACCTGATTACTCCTTTAACAGAAAAAGGCAGTTTAATAGGACTTCTCTTTATTGGCAACTTAGAAAAAGATTTCTTTGATACTTCTAAAATTAGGTTGTTCTCCATTATTGGAAGCCATATTTCAGTGGCTTTAGAAAAAGCTAGATTTTTAGCTAAGACTAAAGAAATGGCCGAGCATGATACTCTTACTGGAATATATAATCTCAGGTATTTTGAACAATTTTTAGCTAAGGAGATAAGCTATGGGCGGGAAGTTAATGGTCAACTTTCTGTAATTATGATGGACTTAGATAATCTTAAAAGGGTAAACGATACCTATGGTCATGAGTGGGGAAACAAGTATCTCCAAATCGCTACCTTTCTTTTACAAGGAACTATTAGCAAGGGTAATTGTTTAGCTAGAATCGGCGGAGATGAATTTGTCGTGGCCTTACCTGGAGCTACCAAAGAGGAGGCAGCGAAGACAGCTAGAAAGATTAAAGATATGATTGCTAATTATGAATTTAGCTTTGCGGGTAAGATTCATAAGATGTCAGCTAGCTTAGGGGTAGCTTCTTTCTCTAAGAATCTTATCTTTGACAATAAAGATATGATGTTTCGAGCAGACAAGGCTTTATATCAAGCTAAATCTAGAGGTAAAAATCAAGTGTGTCTTTATAAAGAAGAGGAGTTGTAGTAAGATTAACTATGATTACTTAGCTTTTTCTAATTAAGATTGAGTATTTCTTGAAATAAGCAGCCAGAGTTTTTCGTAAAAGATAAAAAGGTCCAGAAAAAGCAAAGAGAAGCAAGATGATAAAGATAATTATTTCTGGTGAAATCGCGATAAAACTTATGCCTAAGATAATAGTTACTAAATAAGAAAAGGATCTTTTATTTCTTGTCGTTTCAAAGACAAAGATATGATAAGCAATAGTGCTGATCATCAAGTAAGATAAGACAATTATAGCGATCATGAGAGGAACTTTAGGAATAACAAGCTGGTAGCTACTTACCACCAAAATAAAAGAAGCAATCAAAGATCCAGCAGCTGGGATAGGCAAACCAGTGAAATACTTCTTTTCGGTGCTACTTTTAACTTGAACATTAAATCTAGCTAGACGTAAAGCTCCACAGGCTACATAGAGGCAAAATATGATTAAAGCTAAACGGTGATAAGCATGCTGAAATAAATAAGCATAAACTAAGGTAGCTGGGGCAATACCAAAAGAGACTAAATCAGAAAGAGAATCAAATTGGACCCCAAAGCTGGTAGTAGATTTAGTCAGCCGTGCTATTTTGCCATCAAGGATATCAAAAAGATTAGCTATTAAGATTAACCCACAAGCTGTTAGGATCTCTCCCCTGAAGACAAATAAGATAGATAAAAAACCACAACAGAGATTTCCGGTAGTAAATAAATTAGGTAGAATTTGAATTTTTTTCATAAGTTACCTCTCCTATAATAGTTAAACCTGCGTAAACCTTATCTCCTTTTTGGCATTTTAAGGAGATTTCTTTAGGCAAAAAAATGTCTACTCGAGACCCAAATTTAATCATTCCATAACGTTCTCCCAGTGTTAATTTGCTTCCTACTTCACAGTAGCAAATAATTCTTCGCGCAATAAAACCAGCTATTTGTTTTACCATGACCAAAGCATCTTTACTTCTAATCACTAAGATATTATTTTCATTGACTAAGGAGGAATCACTAAAGAGAGCATTTCTAAATTTTCCTTTTAGATATTTTTTATGCTCAACTACTCCAGGGATAGGGGAACGATTGATGTGAACATTAAATATAGATAAGAAGATGCTAATCTTATAGACTGGTTGCTTGAGATACTCGCCTTCATAAACTTCATTAATTTCCGTAATCTTTCCATCAGCGGGAGAAAGAATTACTCCTTCTTTAAAAAGAATCTTTCTTTCAGGATCTCTAAAAAAGTAAATAACAAATAAAAACAGAGGAAGACTACTATAAAATATTGTTTTTGAGAAGAAATAGATGATTACCAAGAAGATAGAAAAAGGTAAAATAATAGGGAATGATTCTTTAGCGATAGGGATTTTTCTTATGATCTTCATCTTATTTTTTTCCAATATAAATTAAAGAATAGGGAAGAGATAAAGGATTATGAGTCTTTCTTATGATCTTCGTCTAATCTTCATTTTATTTCTTTCCAATGCCAATAAAGATAGTAGTAGAGTCTCTCTTGACTAATAACAAGACTTCTTGGTCTTCCTTTATCTCTTTAGTTACTTCGATAAAATCTTCAAGAGATTCGATATCCTTCTGGTTTACTTTTTCAATAACATCTCCTTCTGTTAATCCTGCCCTATGAGCAGGAGTGCCATATTTAATTTGGGAGATGATGACCCCTTTTTCTTCTTCGAGACCAAAATGCTTAGATAGTTCTTCAGTTAGTCTTTGAACGGTGAGACCTTTCCAATAATAAGTATTTTTTTGGTAAGAACGAGCTGCTTTTGGTTTTTCTGGAAGTTCTTCTAATGTAACTTTTACCACCATCAATTTTTTATCCCTGATGATAGAAAGCTCAATTACACTTCCAATGGTTTTTTTTAAGACTTCTCTTTGGAGTAGTTTTGTCGAATTAATTTCTTTATTATCAATAGCTTTGATGATATCTTTCCTTTTTATGCCTGCTTTTTCGGCAGGGCTATCTTTACTCACATCAGAAACTAATACTCCACTCTCAGAAGCTACTCCTAAAAGTTTAGCTAATTCAGGAGTGATATCTTGAATAAATACTCCCAGCCAGGCTCGACTAACTTTTCCATGTTCAATCAGGGAATTAATAACTTGATTGGCCATATTTATAGGAATAGCAAATCCAATGCCTTGAGCTTGGGCATAAATGGCGGTGTTAATTCCAATAACTTCTCCTTTAAGGTTAACTAAGGGTCCACCACTATTTCCAGGGTTAATAGAAGCATCTGTTTGGAGAAAGTCTTCGTAATCAGCTAGCCCGATAACTCTTCCTTTGGCGCTGATTACTCCTACGGTAATGGTATGTCCTAACCCATAGGGATTTCCTACAGCAATAGCCCAGCTTCCAATCTTTGCTTTATCTGAATTTCCTAATTTAGCCACTGGTAAGTTATCTGCCTTTATCTTAATTAAGGCTAAGTCTGTTTTAGGATCACTTCCTATTACTTGACCTTCAAAATTTTTTCTATTAAAGAGGGTAACTTTTATAGAAGCAGCTCCTTTAATGACGTGGTCATTAGTTAAAATATATCCATCTTCTCTTACGATTACTCCTGAGCCTAAACTTTCTTGATTATATTCTTTAGGTTGGAGATTATCAAAGAAGCCTTCAAAGAGGTCATCAAAAGGAGAGAGAGTGTGATCTTTAAAAGTTTGAAGATCATCAACCCCACTTACTTTTTTAATTACACCAAGATTAACCACCACCGGCTTTACTTCTTCGGCAATCCTAATAAAAGTTTCTTCTAAAGAAAAAAGACCGGAAGGAGTCTTTATTTCTGAAGTAGCTTGAACTGGTTGAAGTTTTACAGAACTAGTTTTTTCTCTCTTCTTGCAACCTGAAGCCTGAGGGACAATAATGATCAAAAAAGCTAAAATAGTAAAGACAGTAGTTAATGAAAAATTCTTTTTATTAAACATAAGTAATAATCTTAAAATTTTTTAGTTATTTTAGTTAAAAGGTAAAGTTTAAAAGATAAACATAAATAAGTCAAGAGAAAAGATTGGATTGTGTAATACCAAAATGAAAATGTCCTAATCTGGCAAAATGAAAATGTCCTGTTTAAGGATGTAAAATATCCCTCAAAAAAGGAGGGAGAAATGGAAGAAAAGGACATTTTCGAAATGAGCAAAAAAGAGTGGGCAAGAT
>JAHJRX010000006.1 GCA_018830565.1 bacterium
TTGCCAATATTCCCAGCGGCATCTTTAGCCCAGACATAAACGGTAACCGTTCCTTCAGCGGCATTAGTCAGAGTCCCGGTAGTGGTGGTGGTATAAGTTCCATTAGTCGTTCCTTGATTATTAGTAAAGCTGTAATAGTAACCAGCCACACCAGAAGTAAGATCAGTAAATCCACTCCAGTTGATGGTAAGAGTCTTTTCCTTAGTGTAAGCAACTCCATTGTTGACACTGACACTACCAGCAGCAGAAGGAACGGCCGTATCAATAGTAAAGCTGCTAAGGGAGTAAGGTCCACCAGTATTACCAGCCGAATCTATCCCAGTAATAGCCAGAGCAACTGCTCCTTGGGTGTCTCCTGCTTGGACTTGATAGGTATAAGTATAAATAAGTCCAGTTTTAGAACTATAAGCAGCGGCATTACCATTTACGGTGACGGTAGGATTAGCTTGGAGCGTTTCTGAAGCAGTAAAGGTAATCGTAACTAATTCAACTTTAGCTGGATTAGGAGTAACATTAGGAGTGGTAAAAGTAGGAGCAACTGTATCTAAAGAAGTAGTATCGGAATAAATCCCGATATTGCCAACCAGATCTCTAAGTCTATAGTAGACTGTCTTAACGCCATCGCCAGAAGTTAAGCTCCAGTTAGTCTTAGTAGTAGCAGCATTCTCCCAGGAAGAATAACTACTGCCATCATTAGAGTAACAAACCTTATCCAAGCCACTGCCACCATCAGCATAGCCAGAGAGATTTAAAGTTACAGTAGCTGAAGTCGTATATTCATTGCCATTAGCAATCGATATAGTTCCCGAAGGAGCGGTGGTATCTAAAGTAGTAGTATCGCTAACGGCCGTAGCTTCATTTCCAGCAATATCTTTGACTTTAAAGTAAACGGTTTTAACTCCATCGGTAGTAGTGATAGTCCAGGTCTTAGCTGTGTTATAGTCTTCCCAAGAGCTATAGTTAGTTCCATTATTAGAGAAGCAGATCTTGTCTAAGCCAGAGCCAGAAGCATCTGTGGCTGAGAGACTTAAGCTTACTTGGGTCGAAGCAGTGTAACCAGCGGTATCATTTATGATAAGACTTAAGGAGGAAGGAGCGGTCTGATCATAAAAGACAGAAATAGAAGAAGAATTTGGTCCAGGACCACTAGAAATATCATCTCGGGCATTAGCATAAATGGTGTTAGTTCCTTCAGTTAAGGTAATATTCTTAGAAAAGTTTCCGGTAATGCCATCAGCAGTAAAAGTAGCAATAACTTCATCACCTAAAGGGGTTATAGTATAATTTGTTGAAGTTCTAGCTCTAATCCAATATTTAGTCATACTGTTTACAGAAGTAGCTGCCCAATTAGCAGGCTTGGTGAAAGCTATTACTCCTGATTTAGCAAAAGATTTGCCAGTACTCTCTGTCCCATCGGTAACTGATAAAGAAGTCCAAGAAGAACCATTGTAGTATTCCCAGGTTACATCACCAACTGTTCCAGGAGTAGAAATCTTAAAATGAATGCGGTCAAATTTAGCTACATTTCCTACGTAAAGAGCATGCTCGGTAGTTGGAGAGCCTAAGGTAACATCGTTAATAGTAATATTGGCGGCATCTGAAGTTTCATCAGTGTAACTACCATTATACCAGTAAACACTATCTTGGGACAGCCCGTTTACAAATATTTGAACAGCTGACCATTTATCTGCTGTTCCGCTAATAGTAATTTGGGTGTTAGTTACCGCTCCGTCTACATCATCTGAAGCCTTTAGCGGAGTAGCATGAACAGTTAAATTAGGAGCAGCAGGAGGAAGTCCTCCCGTCATTCCTACTAAAGCATCTCCATCATTTCCTGGAACATAGCTTCCCATGCCAGCTAAAAATTGGCTGGTATAATCACCAGAGTCGTAATCTAGATAAGTAACATCACTCCAGCGAGCGGTAGTAGCTACAGAACGACGGTCATAATCAGTTACTTTTATAGTTAAAGCTCCATTCCAAAGATTATTAAAATCCTGTTGCTTAGCGGCCACAAAGCCATATCCTTCTGCCGGAGTTACTAACCCTTCCTCGCTTGTTACGCTAACTTTAACTAACTGCAAATTATTTTGATCGGTAATAATGGTAAAGCCTCCTAACTCTGTATCGTTAGAAGTAAAGGTAGTATTAGAGGGAGTTAAGTTAATCTTATTAGCTAATTCATTGGTAGCTCCTAATATTCTGAGAGTGAATTTTAGTCCATAGGTGTCATAGTGACCTCCAGCAGGAGCAGGAAAAGGAGCAGGGGTGTTATTGTAAGAAATATTATTTGTAGCTAATAAATTATGACCAGCATTACTATTATCATCATAGGTAACAGTAATCTGAGCTGTGTCAACTACCGTGAGACTAATTGCTCTTTCCACATAACCATAGGTTTGGATTTTAAAAGAATCTGTAACAGGGCTTGCGGCTACATATCCACGGTAGTAGTTAGAAGTTGACGAGACAGGGTCTTCTTTTATCTTTTGGATTACTTTAGTCGAGATAGAAAATAAGGTATTAGAATCCCTCATATAAAGTCTATTATTCCATTCATCAGTAGTTCCTAAAACTTTAATAGTAAAGTACATTCCTCTAATGGAAATATTTCCAGAAGTAGTAGCCGTAGTATTACTATTATTTGGAGTATGACCTGTTAAGGTTACTACTAATTGTTCAGTGCTATCATCAGTGGATATATAGTTCATTGTTGAATCCACAAGTTCATCAGCTTTAACATAGCCTGTTCTACTTACCGTTAAATCTCCAGCCGAAACAGAAATAGCATTAGGAGCAATATAATAAGAATTGCTTACAGAGTTTGAGATACCAATTAAATCTGCACCAGCATCTGTCTTATAAGTTACAGTGCAACTACTCATGTTATCTGTTTCGATTAACTCATCATAAACAATTACTTTTAAAGAGTATTTAAGTCCTTCAATATTATAAGTTCCTCCTGTGGTAATAGATGTAGATCGAATGTCATTTGCGCCATTCATATTTATATATACTTGCCCAGCAGAAGGAGTAATAGTAATACCATTTGCTCCAGTCAGACCTAAATGCGTTACTTGATAGTCAACAAAGCCTACCCGTTGGATATCTAAATCACCGAGAGTAGTAGCAGTGTTGGCCCAGTAGTAATAGTAACCATTGCTATTAGTAGGAGAACGAGTATCAAAAATATAAGTACTGCAATCAGCGGAAGTAAAATTATTGGTCATGCTATCTATTTCATCTCGATTATAGATCTTTAGTCCAAACTCAAAACCTTTTACATTATTATTACCTCCAGAAGTAATAGAAGAAGCTGGGCTATTAACTCCCATATTAATTACTGTTTGGTTACTTTGAGAGGTGGCAAAATTATTAAATCCGGTGTTAGTTACTTCAGCATTTATATAACCAGCAGTAACACTTGCTGTTTTATTTAAGATTAAACCAGCGCCAACACCCAGAGTATTTGCCCAATACATAGTAGTTTGCCCTATTGGGCCATAAGTAAGATCATTGCCAGCATAAGTCTTAGTATTAATATTCCCTACATTCATTGCACCGGCAATATTTCCACCTAATTCGTCAGCCACAACTACTTTTAGTCCAAATTTGTTTTGAGATTCTTTGATTTGAGAGACAGTGGCCGTGGCTGAAGGAGCAGTGTCAGAAACAGAGCTGGTCACATATCCTTCTGTAGCATGGGAAGGAACACTTATGGTTACCGTGTAACTGGTACTTGCTGGAACGGTACAACCATAGTCATTAACACTGCCTGGATTAACTGTAGCTGTTCCAGAAGAAGGAGTTACAGTTATAGCTCCAGTTACTACTGTAGATAACCCTGTACTATCTCCTTCTCTATTAGTAGTCACATGAACGGTAAATTTATTAGAAGAACTACTCTCTGTTTGAGAACCACTTGCTGTTGCTGGCACACTTACTGAAGTAATATCATAATTTAAGTAACCAATTGCCCCGAGTCCGGTCACACTTACAGTTCCGCTTGGACTTCCTACTGGCTTAGGAATGCCGTATATGGCGGTAGATCCATTTCTTACCCCAGAAGTGCCTCCAAAATTAACATTTGCAGTAGCAGCAGTTATTTCACTACCAAATTCATTCTTGACCGTAACTTTTACCGTAAATTTATTGGCGGTAGCTGTAGTTTGGGAATTACCGGCTGTAGCCAATGGAGATGTTTGAGCGGTGGTAGCATAATTTAAATATCCAGTTGCTCCTACGGTTACCGTATAACTGGTATTTGCTGGAACGGTACAACCATAGTCATTATTATTACCTGAATTTACCGTAGCTGTTCCAGCAGAAGGAGTAACTACGGTTACTACTGAGCCAATATTAGACACAAATTCGTTCTTAGTAGTAATATGAACGGTAAATTTATTAGAAGAACTACTTTCTGTTTGAGAATCACTTGCTGTTGCTGGCACACTTACTGAAGTAATATCATAATTTAAGTAACCAATTGTCCCGAGTCCGGTCACACTTACAGTTCCACTTGGACTTCCTACTGGCTTAGAAATGCCGTATATGGCGGTAGATCCATTTCTTACCCCAGAAGTGCCTCCAAAATTAACATTTGCAGTAGCAGCAGTTATTTCACTACCAAATTCATTCTTGACCGTAACTTTTACCGTAAATTTATTTAGGATAGTCTTAATGTTAGGATCATCTGCAGAATTCCAGGAAGTAGAAGCTATGGTAGCATTTAAATAACCAGCACTTCCTAAGCCACTACTTTCAATCTTAAAATTTTGCCCATTAGCAATATCAGTAACGCCATTATTAAAATCTATCCCGTTGATGAATGTTACTGATCCGGTATCTGCTTTTGTCTTTTGAGTATCATCCCCATTGCCTAAGGTTCCATCTGGCCCAGGAAAAGTAAGGATTATGGTAGCTTGATTAGTAAGGGTGGTTCCAAACTCATCTTGGGTATTGACCAAGATATCGCCGACAGCTGCATAAAGCAGGGCTTCAGAGAAGAAGAATAAAGATATAGTGAGGATTAAAAATATAGTTTTCTTTAACATCTTAGTGCTTCCTCTAACTTCCTATTTCTATTATGACATTAAGATAAAAAAAAGTAAAGAGAGAGATGATAAAAAAAGATAAAAAAAATAATAAATAAGTTATAAATAGTAGATATTATTAGTAAACAGTAAGAATAAAAAGATGTTGATTAAATAAATATAAGAAAACATAAAGAAAGTTAAATTTGCATATAAAAAACTAAATAACCTTCCTGACTAAATTTCCTTGACGGCTTAGCTAAATTATATTAATATAACTTTAATTAAGATGATAAGTGTTTAGCGGTCAATCGTTAATTGTCAGCAGAAAAAAGAGAGAATCCAGCAAATTCTAATCATGAAATTTGATAATGTCCCTTAATGAAAAGAAACTGCCCGATTCCTTCTATCCAAAAAGCTGATTGCTGATTGCTAAAGGCATACCTGAGGTTAGCTAAAGGCGTTAGTAAATCTTGAACAAAGCAGTAAAGACAAAAGTTATCTCTATCAACCCTGAAGATATTGAAATTTCTAAACTTAAATTAGTGGTAAGTGAGCTAAAAAAAGGTAAAGTCATTGTCTTTCTCACTGATACTCTTTATGGCTTAGGAGTTGACTTTGAAAATCATGAAGCTGTGAAGAGAATCTTTCAAATTAAAGAGCGCTCTATTGACAAACCTTTGCTCTTATTGATTTCAGAGATAAGCGAAGTAAGTAAGTTAGCGATAAATATTTCCCCTTCCCTTTATGAATTAATGAGTAAATTTTGGCCAGGTCCCCTTACTTTGGTCTTAAAAGCTAAAAGAAAGATATTTGGAATTACCTCCGCTGATGGGAAGATTGCTTTAAGAATGCCGAATAGCCCCATGGCTTTAACTTTAATTAAATATTTTAATAAGCCCCTTACTGCTCCCAGCGCTAATCTCTCAGAAAAAGAAAACTTATTGACCGAAGAAGAGATAGAAAGGGTCTTTGAAGGCAAAGTAGATCTAATTGTTAAAGGAGGAAGATGTAAATCTGAAAAACCTTCTACTCTTTTAGACTGTTCAAATCGTACTCCTGTCTTACTTAGAGAGGGTGTGCTTAGCTTTTCTGAGATCTTAAAAGTCTACAGAGAATAATTTTATGATTAAAAAGATAAATTCTATCCTCTTTGTTTGCACTGGAAATACTTGCCGTAGTGTCATCGCTGAATACACCATAAAAAAATGGATAGCGAAGTTTAAAGATGACTTGCACTGGAAATACTTGTCGTAGCGTCATGGCTGAATACACCTTTAAAGAGATGGCTAAAGACAGTCTTTTTAATTTATTTGAGATCTTAAAAGTCTACAGAGAATAATTTTATGATTAAAAAGATAAATTCTATCCTCTTTGTTTGCACTGGAAATACTTGCCGTAGTGTCATCGCTGAATACACATTTAAAGAGATGGCTAAAGACAGTCTTTTTAATTTAAAGGTATCTTCAGCCGGAACATTAGCCTTAGAGGAAATGGGCTTATTAAGTAAAACAAAAGAAGTCTTAGAAAAAAATAATATTCCTATCTCAAACCATAAACCTACTCAGATTAAAGAAGATCTAGTTAGAGAAAGTAACTTAATCTTAACCATGTCCCAGCATCATAAAGAACAATTATCTTATCGGTATCCTGAAAGCCTCTATAAAATCTACCTATTAAGTGAATATGTAGAAAACAGCTCAAAAGAGATTATAGATCCTTATGGTTTATCTTTAGAATCTTACCAGGAGTGTTTTTGGACAATAAAGAGTTACATAGAGAAGCTACTTCTAAAATTAAAAAATTGTTCAAAATAAAATAACAAGGAGTGCCTTATATGAAGATATATCTGGGGTGCGATCATGCTGGATTTCTATTAAAAGAAGAGATTAAAAAATTTCTCCAACCAGAGAGAGCGGAGATTATTGATCTCGGAACTTATGGTCAAGATTCTGTAGATTATCCAGATTATGGCTATTTAGTAGCCAAAGAAGTAGCTACCCATAAAGAGAGCAAAGGAATATTGATCTGTGCTACCGGAATAGGAATGAGTATCGTGGCTAATAAAGTTAAGGAAACAAAAGCTGCTTTATGTCATAATATAGAAACAGCTAAGTTATCAAGAGAACATAATAATGCTAATATATTGGTGATGGGAAGTAAGATCGTTGATACTTCCTTAGCCTTAGAGATGGTAAAAGTTTTTTTAACCACCGAAGCATTAGGAGATCGACATCAAAGAAGGGTAGAAAAGATTAATAGTTTATAGTGGTTATTAACGAAAATTAGACACGAAAATTAGACATAAAAAATAATACCGAGCAATAAAAGATAAACTTGTTTGGAGTTAAAAATTAATTTGAATCTAAGTCAAATTTTGACTAATATAGGCAATCCATTAATTAAGTTGACATACCTCGTAGGGAAAATCCACCCCCTACCCCCGCCAGCGGGGGACAGCCTCGTGGATGTCCGTTGTTTCGTTGCCTTTTCGGACAGGGACAAGCTTATCCCCCGCTGGCGGGGGTAGGGGGTGGAAATACAACTATTATGTCAAGTTATTCATCAGATTGCATATAAGGACTATAAATAAAATATTTGACAAAGAATATAGATTTTGATAAGTTATTTCTTAGAAAATTAGCTCTTTTAAGCTAGTTCGGTGAAGCTAGTAAGGGGCAAAAGAATGTCAATTAATCCTCTTACTTTAGCAGTAAGAGGATTTTTTATGTGAGGAATTATGTGGACAGATAAAATAAAAGCAGTCATTATGGATGAGATAGAGATTAAAAGAACTATCTCCAGATTATCCCATGAAATATTAGAAAAAAACAGTAAGGATATCGATAAACTAGCCTTAATTGGCATCAGAAAAAAAGGAGTTCCTTTGGCTTATCGACTTCAAAAAAAGATAAATGAAATTGAAAAAGTAGAAATTCCTGTAGGCATTATAGATATTACCTTATACCGAGATGATATTAATAATTTAAAAACTCCACACGTAGTCCATGAAACAGAAATTCTCCTCGATGTAAATGATAAAAAGATCATCTTAGTCGATGATGTCTTATATACTGGACGAACAGTAAGATGTGCTATTGATGAACTTATTGATTTTGGCAGACCCAAAGCTATTCAGTTAGTAGTCTTAATTGATAGAGGACATCGGGAGATTCCCATCAAGGCAGACTTTATTGGCAAGAATCTACCTACTTCTTATCAAGAAATAGTTAAAGTTTATTTAAGTGAAGTAGATGAGATGGATAAAGTAGTTATTTACGAAAGAGAAAACAACCATGCTCAAGAGTAAGGACCTAATTTCTATTCAAAGTTTATCGGTAGAAGAAATTAATTTAATCTTAGACACAGCTAAGTCTTTTAAAGAAATCTCAGATCGAGCTATTAAAAAAGTTCCCGTCTTAAGAGGTAAAACAGTAGTTAACCTTTTTTACGAACCAAGCACCCGAACACGGATCTCCTTTGAATTAGCCGCCAAGAGACTAAGCGCCGATTTAATCAATGTTTCCGTAAACACGAGTAGCGTAGTAAAAGGAGAAAGCTTAAAGGATACGATTAAGACTTTAGAATCGATGCAAGTCTCAATGGTCATTATCAGGCATAGCGAAGCTGGGGTGCCCACCTTAATAAGCCGATGGGTGGATTTTCCTATTATCAACGCTGGCGATGGAAGCCATGCTCATCCTACTCAAGCTCTTATTGATATGTTTACGGTAAGAGAAAAAAGGCCTAACTTCAAAGATTTAAAGGTAGTCATTGTGGGAGATATCTTACATAGCCGGGTAGCTCGTTCTAATATTTGGGGTTTTACTAAATTAGGAGCTAAAGTAGTTTTATGTGGTCCACCTACTTTGATCCCTAAAGAGGTAGAGCAGTTAGGAGTCTCGGTAACTTATCATTTAGAAGAAGCAATTTTAGAGGCTGATATAGTAATGCTTTTAAGGGTGCAGTCAGAGAGACAAAAAGCAAACTATTTCCCTAGTATCCGGGAATATTCAAGATTATATGGCTTGAATGTAGATAAGTTAAAACATAACCGAGAAATCTTAATCATGCACCCAGGACCTATGAATCGAGATGTGGAAGTAATTCCAGAAGTAGCGGAAAGCCCATCTTCCTTAATAAATGAACAAGTAACTAATGGAATTGCCGTAAGAATGGCCGTCCTTTATCTTTTGGCCCAAAAGAGCAAAAAATAAAAAGAGAAACACTATGGATATCTTAATTAAATCAGGAAGACTTATTAACCCTAAAAACAACTTTGACGAGCAGGTAAATATTGGCCTAAAAAATGGACAGATAAAATACATTGGAAATAAGATGATTAAGGCTCGCGAAATTGTGGATGCTACTGGTCTGGTCGTGGTTCCTGGATTAGTCGATCTTCATACTCACTTAAGAGAACCTGGAAGAGAAGATAAAGAAACTATTAAGACCGGCACCAGGGCAGCAGCTAAGGGAGGCTTTACCACCATCTTATGCATGCCTAACACTTTTCCAGTAGTCGATCATGGAACTTTGGTGGAATTTATTATCTTAAAAGCTCGTCGAGAGGGCATTATTAATGTCTTCCCTATAGGAGCAGCCACCAGAAGACAAGAAGGTAAAGAATTAGCCGAGATTGGAGAAATGATAAAATTAGGAGCCATAGCTATTTCAGATGATGGTGCCCCTGTTATGGACAGTGGACTGATGCGCCGGATTATGGATTATACTAAGATGTTTAAAGTACCGGTAATTTCACATTGTGAAGACCTCACTCTTTCTCAAGATGGCGTGATTAATGAAGGAATTGCTTCTACTATCTTAGGACTAAAAGGAATTCCTGCCGCCAGTGAAGAGATTATGATCGCCAGGGAGATTGCTTTATGCAGGACGACTGATAGCCAGGTTCATATTGCCCATGTGAGCACTAAAGGCTCTTTAGAGTTAATTAAGAAAGCTAAAGAGGAAGGATTAAAGATCACTTGCGAAGTAACCCCCCATCATTTTACCCTTACCGAGGAAGCAGTCTTTAGCTTTGATACTAATACCAAGATAAAACCACCTTTACGAACCAAAGAAGATGTTAAAGCCATCAAAGATGGAATTAAAGAAGGAATTATAGACATCATTGCTACTGATCACGCTCCTCATACTAAGGCTGAGAAAGAATGCGAGTATGGGCAAGCTTCTTTTGGCATTGTTGGTCTTGAAACCGCCCTTTCTTTAGCTTTAACTGAATTAGTAGAAAAAGAAGGGATCAGCTTAAATAAAGTAATAGCTATGCTTACTCATCGGCCCGCCGAGATTGTTAATTTAGATAAAGGAAATATTGAGGTAGGTAAAGATGCCGATATCACCATTATTGACTTAAATAAAGATTTTATCGTTGATGTAAACCAATTAGCCTCTAAGTCTAAAAATTCCCCTTTCCATGGATGGAGACTAAAAGGTAGTGTCTGGGCTACCATCGTTAAAGGAAAGATTGTCTTTAGAGAAAATAGCTTTAAGGTTTAAAAAGAAAGATTTTTATGGAAAAACTTTGGGCACCATGGAGAATAAAGTTCATTGAAGAGGTAGATAAGAGTAAATGTATATTTTGCGAAAAGCCTTTGCAGGACAAAGATGAAGAAAACTACATTATTTATCGGGGAAAGTATACTTTTCTAATGATGAATATTTATCCTTATAATAATGGCCACCTGATGGTTGCTCCGTATGCTCATAAGACTAATTTAGAAGATTTAAATGAAGAGGAATTATTAGAAATGATGAAACTTTCTCAGCTTTCCGTGAAAGCTATCAAGAACAAGATGAACTCCTCAGCCTTAAACTTAGGGTTAAATTTAGGCAAGGTAGCCGGAGCAGGCTTTGAACATCTTCATCTCCATATTGTTCCTCGATGGCCAGGAGATACTAACTTTATGCCCGTAATTGGAGAAACAAAGACAATTTCAGAAGCTTTAGAAAGAACCTACCAGAAATTATTAGCTGGAATAAAAGAGATCAGATGAGAACTCTTTTAGCTTTGGAAGATGGAAGAATCTTTGAAGGAACTTCTTTTGGGATAGAAGGAGGATGTTCAGGAAAAGTAGTCTTTAACACCCATCTGATGGATATTTCTATCTATAAACTTGAGCTTATGGGTCTAGTTTAGAAAAAAAATAGCTAAACCACCACCTTTGTTTAGCTATTTTTTTTACTGATATGAAAACAATGCAAAATATTTGATAGCTTTAGGAAGCTTGCTATCATTAAACTTAACCTCGGCCTTCTAACTTATTTATCGGCAAAAATCTTAAAAAACTTTACTACTTAATAAAGATTAAAAACAGCAATTCTAATGACAAAGTATTATATAACTGAACACTGATAGCTGAATGCTTCCATAAAAAAGACAAAGATGCACCATAAAAAGATAAAAATATTAGCTAATATTGAAATAGCCCCAGCTTATTATAGAATGATCTTAAAGGATTTAGAGATTTCAAATGAAGCTCTACCGGGACAGTTTATCCATGTGAGAGTCTCTGATGATCTTCATCCTTTACTACGTCGGCCTTTTAGTCTTTATAGAATATCTAAAGAAGATCAATTTATAGAAATCTTGTATCAGATTGTAGGCCAAGGTACTTTGCTTTTATCTAAAAAGAGAAGAGATGAATATTTAGATGTTATCGGTCCCATAGGAAGAGGCTTTTGGTTAGAAAAGCCTACTCAAGAAGTATTATTAGTGGCAGGAGGAGTAGGAATAGCTCCATTATTTGCCTTAGCAGAAAAATTACTTAAGGAAGATTTACCTTCTCATAAAATTATCTTCTTCCTTGGTGCAAAAAGTAAAGATTCTTTGATCGGCCTTGATGAACTTAGAAATTTAGGGATAAAAGTAGAAGTAACTACTAAAGATGGAAGTGTAGGCTATGATGGCGTGGTAAGTACCCTTTTAAAAATACATCTCTCCCAAAAAAAAGTAATTTCCAAGTCTCAAATATTTTCATGTGGCCCCTTACCGATGCTTAAAGTAGTCTCTCAAATCGCCGCTAAGCATAACCTACCTTGTCAAGTATCTTTAGAAGAGAGAATGGGTTGTGGAATTGGAGCTTGCTTAGGATGTGTGGTTAAAGTTAGAGAAAAAGGTTCTTCGGCAGAAGATTATGAGCGAGTATGTGTTAATGGTCCTGTCTTTAATGCTGATGAGGTTGTCTGGGAGTAACTTATGGATTTAAGGGTTAATATTGGCGGTATAGAATTAAAGAATCCAGTCATGGTAGCTTCAGGTACTTTTGGTTATGGCCAGGAGTATTCGTCCTTAGTTGATTTAAATAAGATTGGAGCTATTGTGGTTAAAGGAATTACCCTCGAGCCTCAAAAAGGAAACCTGCCCCCTCGAATTGTAGAAACTCCCTCGGGAATGCTTAATTCTATTGGGCTTCAGAATGTAGGAGTAGAAAGATTTATTAAAGAGAAAATGCCTTTTTTAAGAAGATACCAGACTGCTATTATCGTCAATATTTCAGGCAAAACTATTGAAGATTATGCCAAATTAGCTAAACTTTTAAGCGAGGTAGAGGGAATAGCTGGCTTAGAAATTAATATCTCTTGTCCTAATGTGAAAGAGGGAGGAATGATCTTTGGAAGCGATCCTTCTTTAACTTACCAGCTGGTAAAAGAGGTAAGAAAAGCTACTTTTTTGCCTCTCATTGTAAAATTATCTCCTAATGTCACTAATATTATCTTAATTGCTCAAGCAGCTGCGAAAGCTAAAGCCGATGCTCTATCTTTAATCAATACTTTATTAGGTATGGCTATTGATGCGCCTACCAAAAAACCTAAATTAACCACCGTCACTGGTGGTCTTTCCGGGCCAGCCATTAAACCTATTGCTTTAAGAATGGTTTGGGAAGTTTATAAAAAAGTAGCCCTACCTATTATTGGACAAGGTGGAATTACCAGTGCTACTGATGCTGTGGAGTTTATTATTGCTGGAGCTAAAGCTGTGGCGATAGGCACTGCTAATTTTGTAAATCCTCAAATATCCATAGAAGCCCTCGAAGGCATTAAAGAATATTTAAGACTTCATAAGATAGAAAGTGTCTCTCAGTTAGTAGGTAGCCTAATAGTGTAGTCTTGTCTCAGGCAGCCATTTTGAGTTTTTTCTCTAAATATGGCATAATTAATGATACATAATTAATGATAAAGAATGATAGAAATTAATAAATCCGCAGAAAGATTAATTGTAGCTTTAGATGTAGAAGATTTTAAAGAAGCTCAAGAGATAGTAAAGAGACTAAGAGGAGATGTTGGCTTTTTTAAGATTGGTTTTAGTCTCTTTATTAGGTATGGTCATGAGATCGTTAAGATGGTCCAAGATTTAGGTAGTAAAGTATTCTTAGACTTAAAACTTCATGATATCCCTAAGACTGTGGAAAGAGCTACTAAAGCCATTTTAGATTTAAAAATTTCGATGTTTACTCTTCATACTTTAGGGGGAAAAGAGATGTTAAGAGTAGTCTCTGAAACAATAAGCAAAGCTAAAATAAAAGAAGAACCACTTTCTTTAGGAGTCACCATATTAACGAGCTTAGAAGAAAAAAGCCTGAGAGAAGAACTTGGTATTAATAAAAACATAGAAGCTGCTGTCTTGGACTTAGCTACTATGGCTAAGAATGAAAACTTAAAAGGAGTAGTAGCTTCTCCCTTAGAGGTAAAAAAGATAAAAGCTCATTTAGGTAAAGAGTTTTTGGTCGTCTGTCCGGGAATTAGACTAAAGAAGGTCTTAGATGATCAAAGACGAACTAATAGTGCTTACCAGGCCATTAAAGACGGAGCTGATTTTATTGTGGTAGGACGTCCTATCTTGGAAAGTTTAGATCTGATGGCTACTGTGGAAAAGTTTTTTCAAGAAATAGAGAAAGGCTTTCAAGAACGAGGAAGTTTTAAAGATACTTAAAGAGAGTGATGCTACTATAGAAAAGCTTTTTCAGGAGATAAAAGAAAATGTTAAAGGACGAGGAAGTTTTAAAGATACTTAAAGAGAGTGAGGCTCTCTTGGAAGGTCATTTTTTGTTAAGCAGTGGTTTACATAGTCCAAAATATATTCAATGCGCTAAATTACTTCAGTATCCAGATAAAGCTACTTTAGTTTGCCAGGCTTTAGCTGAAAAGTTGAAGCATCTAAAGATAGAAGTAGTCATTGGACCAGCCATGGGTGGAATTATTGTTGCTTATGAAATGGCTAAAAGTTTAAAAGCCAGAGCTATATTTGCTGAAAGAGAAGGTCAAAAAATGGCTTTACGACGAGGATTGATGATTAAGGAAGGAGAAAAGGTCCTTCTGGTCGAAGATGTAGTCACTACCGGTGGTTCTATCTTAGAAGTCGCTAATTTAGTAAAAGAGATGAAAGGTGAAATAGTCAGCTTGGCTTCTTTAATTGACCGCCAAAAAAACCAAGAACTTAATCTTCCCTTGGTCTCATTGCTAAAGATTAAAGCAGTTACTTATGATAAAGAAGATTGTCCTTTATGTAAAAGAAATCTTCCTTTAATTAAGCCAGGAAGTAAAGATCAAAAAGAAACAAGGAAGGCTTAAAAGGATCTCAATAATGAAAAAGATTTTAATCTTAATATTTTGTTTGGCTTTCCTCTTTCAAAATAAGTTAGGAGAAGGTGGAGATATTGATACTTCCTCTAAGAAAGGACTAAATTATGTCGAAGGAGAAGTAATTATTAAGATCAAGACTAAGCTAAAAAGCCAAATTTCTATTAATTTGGTAAAAGAAACCATGATTTGTGGTATTTCTTCCTTGTCTAATTTAAATAAGAAGTTCAAAGTTTACTCTATGGAGAAGGTCTTTACTGATACTCCCTCGGTTAAGATAAGTAAGGCTGAAGAAGAGAGACTCCCTGACTTATCCACTATTTATTTATTAAAATTTCCAGAAGAAATCAATGTCTTTGAAGTAATCAAAACTTATCAAGAAGATATTCATGTTGAATATGTCGAACCTAATTATATTCATAGAATATTTGAAGAAATACCTAATGATTCTAACTATGGACAACAATGGTATTTACCTAAGATTAATGCTCCGGCTGGTTGGGAGGTAGAAAAAGGGAAAGATACTGTCCTGATTGCCATTATAGATAGCGGTGTTGATACAGACCACGAAGACTTAAAAGACAAAGTAGTCATTAAGAATGGTTGTAACCAGATATCTGGAGAAAATGCTGATGATCCTAATCCTATACCTAATGGTTTGGATGATAATAATAGTGGGAGTGCCGACGAAGGGGTTACCCATGGCACTCATGTCGCCGGTATTGCTGCCGCGATGACTAACAATAATTTAGGCATAGCTGGAGTAGCTTGGAATTGTAAAGTTTTACCGGTTAAGGTTCTTAATGATGAAGGAGAAGGCACAGCTGCAAATATAGTTAATGGCATTAAGTTTGCCGCTGATTGGGTTGGTGATTACACCAAAAATTATGCTACAGGAGTAATTAATTTAAGCTTAGGAGGAGAATATAGCTCTACTTACACTGATGCCCTTTCTTATGCTTATGGGAGAAATTGTGTTACTGTAGTTGCCGCAGGAAATGGTGGCAGCGATGGAATTGGAGACGAATTATTAAAAGAAGGAAGTGGAGATCAGAAAGTTTCTCCGGTCTGTAATGATGGCGATGGGGAAAATATGGTCTTAGGAGTAGCGGCTGTGGATGCATTTGACTCTCGGGCTACCTTTTCTAATTATGCTCAAAGTGCTACTGGTTACGTAGAAGTATGCGCTCCTGGAACAACAATTTATAGCAGCTTATTTTATGATGGTAATAATTTCAAAGATAAATACAGCAACATGGCTGGTACTTCTATGGCTACCCCTATTGTTTCAGGTTTAGCGGCTTTAGTAATCTCTAAAGGTGGAAATTTAACCATAAAAGAAGTAAGAAATCATATTATAAATAATGGGGTAGATCTTAGTTCTCAAAACATAGGTCGTCGGATAAATGTTGGTGGAACTATCCAAGCTATCAATCTAAGTCCAACTATTGAAATTACCAAGCTGAATAATCAAGAGGAAAAGATTTGCAACGATACTAATTATTTAATTACCTGGACCGCTAATGATGAAAAAGATGATACCACCATCTCTATTTATTTCGATCTTGATAATTCTGGAACTAACGGCACCTTAATCCACCAAACTACCCTTAAGACTAATGGTCTTCCTAATACCCAATACAGTTGGACGCCAAGTAATAGTGGGATTTCTTCTGGCCCCTATTATCTCTATGCTAAGATTTACGACGGAGTAAGTCCTGAGGTGTCTAATTACACTAAGTATCCTTTAAGTATCTATGAAAGTACCCCTATAAGCGGAGAAATAATAAAAGATTTGCCGGGAACCACTATCGTTGGAATCAAAGAGAATACCTTTAATCAAAAAGTAGCTATAAAGATAAAGGCCGGCATTAATAAAGCTCCTACTTCTACTACGCCTACTTCTACCATTAACAAAGCTAATGAAAGGATTAAAGGCTGTAAGAACATTATTCTTAATAGTAATTTAGAAGATACCACCAGCGAGGTGTTAATATCAGACCCAAATAATAATTACAGTCAGATGACCTTTGGAGAAAAAGCCATAGAGATTACTATCCCTTATCTTCCTGATGGAATAAATGAGAATAATTTAAAGTTATTTTACCTAAACATAGATAGTGAAGAATGGAAGTTAGTAAAAAAACTTACCTTGTTCCCGCTAGAGAATAAGATCGTAGGAGAGATTAACCGAGATAATTTAGAAGATCTTGGTTCTTTTAATTTCATCCCTACGGTCTATAAAGCCATGAGTACTTCTTCTATTGAGAATATTAAAGAGGTAATTAGTTGGCCAAATCCTTTCTTCCTTAATAAAAATGACTATTGTTATCTCGATAACCTACCTAATGATCTTGAAATTAAGGTTAGTATTTTTAATTTAGCCGGAGAAGAAGTAACTACCTTTAACCACAGCCAGGGAGAGCTCTTAGACGGGGAAACAAGGCTTAGATTTAAGTGGTCGGGAAGGAATAGTTCTGGAGATTTAGTGGCTCCAGGATTATACTTTTATCTAGTCAAATCAAGATATGGAACTAAAGTCGAGAAAATGGTTATAGTAAGATAAAACTTAGCTAAAGGCCATGGAGATAAAGATTTAAGATGAAGAAACCAATAATTGTCTTAACAATCATCTTGTTTTTGCTTATTCCAAGTATCTCCTCAGCTAAAAGCAGAGGCACCACAGCCGCTACTTTTTTTAAGATTAGTCCCGGAGCAAGAAGTGCCGGCATGGGAAAGGCTTATGTAGCGATAGCTGATGACAGTGAAGCTCTTTTTTATAATCCATCAGGTCTCGCCTTACTAAGTAAAGATGAACTTTTATTTACTCACTTAAATTGGTTGGCTGAGACTAAGTATGAATGCTTAACTTATGCCTTTTCGCCAGAAGTCTTTTCTGGTAAGATTGGAATTGGTCTTATTTATCTCCATAATGATCAGATAAAATATACTTCTAATGGTCCATCTTGGGAAGAGAAAGATGGATATTTTAAATTTTATGACTATGGACTGGTCTTATCTTATGGAAGAAAGTTAAATAAATTAATCTCGGTAGGTAGTAATATTAAGTTTTTTCAAGAAGGAACAAATTTAAAGGGTGATCTAAGCTATAAGACCCCTCTTAACTTTATTTTCGATACTGGGATACTTTTTAAAAGGAATTCCTTAAGCTTGGGACTTTGCCTCCAAAACATAGGCCCTGCGGCTAAGTATAAAGAAGCCAAGATAGATTTGCCTTTTAAGGTAAAATTTGGGCTTTGCTATAAAAAGTTTGATGATCGGCTAAGAATAGCTCTTGACTTGAGTAAGCCTAATGATCATAAAGTCTCTTTTAACTTAGGCCTTGAGTATGTGCTCTTAAAATTAGTCAGTCTTAGAGCAGGATTTTTCAAAGATGAAGATGACGATAGTAAGAATTTTACCTTAGGAGGAGGATTTAAATTTAAGAATTATTACTTAGATTATGCTTACACCCCTCATCAAGATTTAGGTGATGTTCAGAGAATTTCCTTCTGCCTTAAAGGATCATATCAAGAATTTTGGAAAGAATGGGAAGAAAAAAAGGAGATTAAAGAAAGAAAGAAAATTAGAATATTATTAGAAAAAAAAGGAATTAAAAAAGATAAGGTTAAGGATCAAGAAAAAGAAGATCAAGAAGAAGGAAAAGAAGATAGATGGAAGGAATTAGAAAAAAGATATTTGAAAAAATATGAATAGTAATTCTAATTGTTAAAGCATGAAGAAGAGAGATAAGATTAAATATTTTCTTTACATTTTGCTGATCTTTAAATATTATTATTAAGATCAAGAGGTTATTGATCAAGTTAAGATAAAGTTTTTTTATAATTGCTGTTGTGTTAAGATAGAGATTATTGATGAAGAGATTATTATTAATAATTACTTTAAGCTTATTTTTTATCTTTTTAAATTCAAGTCAAGCCAGCGAAGTTGGTAAGAGTGGAGCTAATTTCTTAAAGTTAGAAGTAGGCAACAGAGCGGTAAGCCTGGGAGGAGCTTACACTGGTTTAGGAGATGATGTTTTTTCTATATTTTTCAATCCTGGTGGATTAGGAAGAGCTAAGAATCATGAATTTACTTTTATGTATAATCAATACTTAGAAGACATTCACCATGGATTGGCCGCTTATCTTTATCCTACCAGATATTATGGAGTTTATGGCTTAAGTTTAATTTATTTAGACTCAGGAAAGATAAATAAGCTAATCATTAATCCTAATGGAGCTGGTTATAAAGAAACAGGACAAACTTTTTCTACCTCCCAATATTGCGTTGTCTCTTCTTTTGGTTATCAATTTAATAAAAAGTTATCTACTGGCTTTAATCTTAAATTTATTAAAGGAAAGTTAGCTGACTGTTCTTCTAATCTTGCCACCGCTCTAGATTTTGGAATTATTTATACTCCTTTTAAGAGGCTCAACTTAGGACTAAGTCTTCAAAATGCCGGCACTAAGATAAAATACCTTGAAAAAAGTGAAAGCGATCCCTTGCCTTTTACCCTGAGAATAGGAACAGCTTTAAAATTAGTAGATGATAATTTAATTGTGGCTTTAGATGTAGTAAAGTTTAATGATAATAAGATCAACATTCATGCCGGTCTGGAAGGAAATATATTAGGTCTATTTTCACTCCGGACTGGATACCAAGTCGGAAGTGATGATTTATGGAGTTACGCCGTAGGATTTGGAGTAAAGGCAAAAGGGATATGTTTTGATTATGCCTTTAAACCGGCCGAAGATTTTGGAAATACCCATAGAATTTCTCTCGGATTTAAGTTTGGAGGAATAACCAAGGAAGATGGAGTCATTGATGACTATGATGAAATGAGGGAAAAAGAAGAAGAGATAATAAAAAAAGAGAGAGAACAAGAACTTAAAGGAAAAAGCAAGAAAAAAATTAAAGAAAAAGACCTTGATCTTTATGAAAAAGATCAAAGAGAGATACCTCGAAAAATGAAAAAAGAGTTCCAAGAAAAGGACTTAGAAGAAGACTATCGACCAGCTCCTAAGAAACCTTCAAAAGAAGATTACCCCCAAGAAGAAGACTATGAATTTGAAGAAGAAATTTATGATTTTTAAAAAGTTATTAAATTAGGCAATGGAGTAAATATTATGCGGATGACCTCATTATTTGCCACTACCTTATATCAAGATCCTGCTACCGTAGAGCTTGTTAGTCATAAGCTAATGTTACGAGCTGGACTAATTAAAACCATGTCTTGTGGAATTTATACTTATCTTCCTCTGGCTCATAGGGTAATTCAAAAGATAAGTAAGATTATTAGAGAAGAATTAAATAAGGTTGGCGGCCAAGAACTCCTTCTTCCTATTTTACATCCAGCCCAGTTATGGCAAGAGACTAATCGTTGGAATGAATATGGAGAAGAAATGTTTAAATTAAGAGACCGAAAGAATAGATCTTTTGGCTTAGGCCCCACCCATGAAGAAGTAATCACTGATTTAGTAAGAAGAGAAATAAAATCTTATCGTCAACTCCCCTTGATGTTGTATCAAATTCAAACTAAGTTTCGGGATGAAATTAGGCCTCGTTTTGGGGTAATGAGAGCCCGTGAATTTATAATGAAAGATGCTTATAGCTTTCATAGGAATCAAGAAGATTTAGATAGCTGGTATGATAAATTATACCAAGCTTACCGTGATATCTTTACTCGTTGTGGGTTAAAATTTGCCATTATGGAAGCTGATTCAGGATTAATTGGAGGTTCTGTTTCTCACGAATTTATGGTTATTTCAGAGGAAGGAGAAGAACCTCTAGTTATCTGTGAGGGAGAAGACTACTCTTCTCATTTAGATCGAGCTACTTCTGTGCCTAATTCTATCTCAGGAAAAAAAGAAGAAACATTAGCCTTGCAGTTAATAGAAACACCAAACTTGAAAACCGTTCAAGAAGTGTCGAATTTTTTAAAAGTCCCTCCCTATCAATTAATAAAGACCCTTATTTACGAAGATGGAAAAAGATGCCTGGCTGTTTTAATTTCAGGAAACGATGAACTTAATGAAAAAAAATTACAAAAGGTAGTTGGTGGTGATAATTTAGCCTTAGCCAGTCAAGAGACCATTAAGAGAATGACTAAAGCTCCTTTAGGATACACTGGCCCTGTAGGTTTAGACAATCTAGAGATCATCGCTGACCACTTAATTAAGGATAGATTTAATATGGTGGTAGGAGCTAATCAAGCTAATGCTCATTATCTTAATGCTAACCTCCTTAGAGATTTTAAAGTAGCTGGTTTTTACGATTTAAGGCAAGTCAAAGAAGGAGATAGTTGTCTTAAATGTGGAAAAAGATTAAAGTTTTATAGAGGTATCGAAGTAGGTCATGTCTTTAAATTAGGTAATAAGTATAGCCAAGCCATGAAAGCAACTTTTCATGATGAAAATGGTCAAGAAAAAGAGATGATCATGGGTTGTTATGGAATTGGGGTTTCGAGGTTAGTCGCTGCGGTTATTGAACAAAGCCATGATCAAGCTGGTATTATTTGGCCAAAGACTATTGCTCCTTACCAAATCTTAGTCTTACCTACCAATGTGGCTGATCCAGAAATATCTAAGCTCTCTTTCGAGATTTATGATCTTTTAAGCAACCAAGGCTTAGAAGTCATCATCGACGATCGGAATGAAAGTCCAGGAAAAAAGTTTAAAGATGCAGACTTAATAGGCTTACCTATTTGTATTACTATTGGCAATAAAGCCAAAGAAAGTAAAAAATACGAAGTGAAGGATAGAAAAAGTAAAGAAAGAAGATATTTAAGCCAAGATGAAGTCTTAAAGGAAATGAAAGAGATCTTTAAAATCTGCGGTTGATTACTTAGAATGGGTCTTAATATTACTAGAAAAGATTGGTCTTACTTAATTAAAAGAATAATCATTTTACAAGATGAAGTCTTAAAGGAAATGAAAGAGATCTTTAAAATCTGCGGTTGATTACTTAGAATGGGTCTTAACATTACTAGAAAAGATTGGTCTTACTTAATTAAAAGAATAATCATTTTACAAGATGAAGTCTTAAGGGAAATGAAAGAGATCTTTAAAATCTGCGGTTGATTACTTAGAATGGGTCTTAACATTACTAGAAAAGATTGGTCTTACTTAATTAAAAGAATAATCATTTTAGGAGATGATCTTCTTGATTTTTTATTTCCAGTTTATTGTGAAATTTGTAATTTGAGACTTCAAAGAGAAAGGTATATCTGCCAAGTTTGTCTTAATAAAATAACCTATCTTACTCCCCCTTGCTCTTTATCCAGAAGAGAACCTCTTGTTTTGCAGAATGAGATGATGAGCAAAGATGGTCAAGAATCCAAGCAACATTTGGAAGAAAAGGTTATTAGCTTAGGAAAATACGAAGGAATATTAAAAGACTACCTTCATTTATTAAAATATAACCATAAACCATACTTAGAGGTTTTATTTCCTAAAATTATAAAAGAAGACTATCTTTTCTGGATAAAGCCTTATCAATTTGATTATATTATCCCTGTTCCTCTCCATCCAAAAAAATTGAGAAGTAGAGGCTATAATCAAGCAGAGTTAATAGCTAAATACCTAAGTAAAGTTTATAAAATAAGTTTATCTAAAAATAATTTAAGAAGAAAGAGAGAAACTTTGCCTCAAGTTAATTTAGGAAAAAAAGAACGATTTGATAATGTCAAAGATAGTTTTACCGTTAAAGATAAAGAAAAGCTAAAAGATAAAAGAGTACTCTTGGTGGATGATGTTTACACCACCGGTTCTACAGTTAATGAATGTTACCAAGAACTAAAAAAGTCCAAAGTAAGAAAGGTAATAATTTTAACCTTAGCAAGGAGTTAGTTATGAACTTAATGAATTGCACTTTTTTTAATGGCGAAACAAAGGTCTTATTAAACTTAGCAAGGAGTTAGTTATGAACTTAATGAATTGCACTTTTTTTAATGGCGAAACAAA
>JAHJRX010000007.1 GCA_018830565.1 bacterium
CATTATTTTAGCTAACCTCTTTTACTCTTTTACTTTCTTTGACAAACTTTCTTTTCTCCCAAAAGATCCCTGCCAGTCCAATCATTATTTTAGCTAACCTCTTTTACTCTTTTACTTTCTTTGACAAGCTTTCTTTTCTCCCTTTGCCCAGCTGTCCCGCAATGAAACTGTTTGGTTAAAAACTAATCTTTCCTTGGTAGAATCAAGATCTACACAAAAATAACCATGTCTTAAAAATTGGTATTTACTATCTGGAAAGACCTCCTTCAAGCTTGGCTCTACTTGACAAGAAGTCAATATCTCTAAAGAATTAGGATTTAAATCTTTCTTAAAATCTTCTAAGTTCTCTAAATTTGGGATGGTAAAAAGATGACTGCATAAACGAACCGTAGCTTCTAAGGCAAAGTCTTCAGAGACCCAGTGTAAAGTTCCCTTTACTACTCGTCCATCCTTTGACCAACCACCTTTTGTTTCTGGATCATAAGTGCAGTGGAGTTCTTTTACCTCTCCGGTCCGGCTATCTTTAATCACTTCTACCAGTTTAATATAATAAGCATGCTTTAATCGAACTTCTCGACCAGGGGCTAAGCGAAAATAACCAGCTGGTGGTTCTTCCCGAAAATCATCTTTTTCGATATAGATTACCTTAGAAAAAGGAATCTGGCGACTTTCCATCTGAGGATCTTCGGGATTATTTTGAGCTTCTAATTCTTCTACCTTGCCTTCCGGGTAATTTTTTATGACCACCCGCAGTGGGCGTAAGACCGCCATCACCCTGGGGGCTTTTAAATTTAAATCTTCTCGAAGGCAATGCTCGAGCAGGGCTATATCAACCACACTGTTACTTTTAGCTACGCCAATACGTTCACAAAAACTCCTAATAGCCTCTGGGGTATAGCCTCTTCTTCGTAATCCTGAGACAGTAGGAAGGCGGGGATCATCCCAGCCTGAAACATATCCACCTTCTACCAATTCCAAAAGCTGTCGCTTACTCATCACGGTCCAATTTAAGTTTAAACGGGCAAATTCAATCTGTTTAGGATGACAGCTAACATCTAATTGGTCAAGGATCCAGTCGTATAAAGGCCGATGGTCCTCAAACTCAAGAGTACAAATAGAATGAGTAATTCCTTCGATAGAATCAGAAAGGCAGTGAGCAAAGTCGTAAGTAGGATAAATACACCACTTTTTACCTGTCCTCGGATGTTCGGCTCGTTTTATTCGATAAAGAACTGGATCTCTCATATTTAAATTGGGAGAAGCCATATCGATCTTAGCTCTAAGGACGCAAAAACCATCTTCAAATTCACCTTGTCGCATCTGCTGAAACAAGTTTAAATTTTCTTCGATCTTTCGATCGCGATAAGGACTATCCTTGCCAGGGCTAGTTAAAGTACCCCGATAATTTCTAATCTCATCGGCATTTAAGTTACAAACATATGCTTGGTTAGCTTTAATTAACTGGACTGCGTATTGATATAATTTTTCAAAATAGTTTGAGGCATAGTATAAGTGCTTTCCCCAATCAAATCCAAGCCACTGGACATCTCTTTTTATAGCTTCAACATACTTAATATCTTCCTTTTCTGGGTTAGTATCATCAAATCGTAAATGGCAGTTACCATTATTTTCTAAAGCCAGACCAAAATTTAAGCAAATAGATTTAGCGTGTCCAATATGAAGATAACCATTAGGTTCTGGCGGAAACCTAGTGATTACTCTACCTTTATTCTTATTGTCCTTTAAGTCTTGAGCAATAATATCTCGAATAAAATTAGAAGGTGGCAAAGAGTTATTAGTGGTCATGATATTTTACTCCTATCTTTAAATTACTCCTAATCTTTAAAAGATTTAACTCTTCTTAACTAATTTATTTAAAAAAGTCTTCTTTAAGGTCTTCTTTAAATAAGATTTAAGCCGTGATAAACCTTGTTCTAAATTTATTAATCGTCCTTTAATGTCTTTCTTAGCTACGATAATTCTGATACTCTTCTTTTCTAATTTGGTAAACTTGTGCTTATGGGGCTCATCTCCAGATAAGAAGTAAAATTCTAAAAGATTTCTTTTAATACTTTCCTTAATCCAATAAGAGATTTGAAGCATTCCTATCCCATATTTAACGTAAGTGCTCTCCATAGCAGATTGGTAACCATAGATCTTACCTCCATAATTAAAACCATACAGATACCCTGCTTCTTTTTCGTTAATTAACAAGATATAAAATTCTAACCACCCTTTTCCTAAGGCCAGGTTCATCACCTTTAAATTAAATCGATTAAAAGAAGGCATTAGGAAGTAGTTAAATTTTCCTTTTTCTCTCCACCTTTTCTGGTGCATCTTGATAAACTTATTAAAATTATCTTCTATTAACTCTTTATCTTCTATCTTTCTAAACTCTAATTGATACTCTTTTTTTAACTTTCGCTCAAACTTTCTTAAGTTATAACGAGTTTTAGTCCCAATAGAGCTTAAGTAAGTCTCCCACAATTTTGGCAGAACAATAAAGGGACCTTTTTTAAAGGCAGGATCAAGAGAGAACCAAAATCCTTCTTTTTTTAAGTCTTCACAAAATAATGAAATATTGATAGAATCTTCTAAAATATCTGTTAGGTTTATGGAGTCCCAAAAAGTCTCGTTCTCTTTTAAGTAAGTTACCAATAAACTTATCACTTTTGCTTCTTGAGTTGGATAAATAATAAAATTTAAGTAGTCTGAATCTACCGGTTCTCCTTGGGCTAAAAAATTTATCTCTTTTACCTTAAATAATCTAAACACCTTTCGATAATTAACTATTAAAGGAGCAATTCCTATAATTTCATCTTTATCGGTAACTAATAAAATATAAAGCTTGCTGCAGTCTCCCATCTCCTTCCACCAGGTATATGTCCATTCCCATGTTAAAAAAAAGTGATTTTGGTTACTCTTCTTTAAGAGGTTATTCCACTTCTCTCTTAAAGAAAAAAAATCTTCTTCTTTTTCAATTAGCCTAACTTTCATACTTAAAATTACCTAGAAGATAAAAAGAAAGAACTAAACTTTATATATTTCAAAGAATTTTTTATAAGCTCCTATTTGACTATAATTCTCTTTTACTAATCTTGAAGCATTTTTTATTAAATCTTCTCGTAATTTTTTTTCTCTTAACAATTTTACCGTCCAGCTAACAAATTCTTCTGTCGTATCAGCAATAAGGACATCCTTCTCGTGGGTTAAGCCTATTCCTTCTGCTCCTACATTTGTCGTAACTACCGCTCGATTATACATCATAGCTTCAATAATCTTTCCCTTAATTCCACTTCCAATCCTTAAAGGAGCTACTAAGATAGAGCACTGGCTAATATAATATCTTATATCTGGAACAAAACCTAAGACAAAAATACCATTCTGGCCATGATAAGCTGAAAATATCTTATCTAATTCCCCTCCCATGATAAAAAGTTGCACCTCGCTTATCTCTTCTTTAATCTTCGGAAAGATGTCTTTGATCAGATAAGTTATGCCATCTATATTATGAGGAGAAACACCACCTACAAACATTAAATTATGGGAATCACAGGGAGGTAATTTACCTATGTCTATATTTAACAAAAAAGGTGAGGTTATAATCTCTTTATTAGAAATATATCTCTCTAAAATTTCTTTATCCTTAGGAGTTACCGTTAAGATAGTCTTAAATTTACGGCAACATTTTATCTCATACCTAAAGGTGTTCTTCCAACGAAAATAAGCAAAAAGTTTAGAAAGACCAAACTTAGTAACCTTATATTCTCTTTGATAGCGGACAAATTCTACATCTTCTTCTAAAACAAAACTCTTAACTCGCCTAAAGTACTTAATAAAATATCCTGTCCACCAATATTCAAAGTGAACTAGATCGAACTTTTTAGACAAAGCTACTTCTTTAATCTTCTTTCGTAATGGCAGGCAATTAGCATATAAAAGGTCTTGAGGAATAAAAAAGAGTAAAGAAACTATAGAATTTATTACCTTAAATAGAGACCGATAAAGAAAGCTTTTTTTATTAGGATTAAGCACCGTATGAACTTCTACCTTTAGATCCCTGATGAATTTAGCATTCTTCACATCTTCCATACTATGACAAAGAGAGATAAGGGTCAGGTGGCAGCGAGAAGCTAAATATTTGATAAGTTCGTAAATCTTAATCCTTGATCCATAATCTAAAGGATAAGGCATGATAGGTGAAATAATAAGAATATTCTTCTTTTGATTAGTGGTCATATTCATCCTCAAGTTTTGAGATTGGCGGTGTCTTTTACTGCGATATTACTCCATTTTGCAGAGACCTCAAAGAGTAAAGAATGGACAATATCTATTTTTCCTTTTTCCTCCTTCGCCCACTTTGACACATAAATTTTCATTAATAAGTGCTATAATATATTGGCTTAGATAATGCAACTTAAATCTTTGCAAATGTCAGCCACAAAATCCAGCAATTCTAATTATGAAAATTTCTTTTTATTCTATAGGTGGATGAAAACTACTGTTTGCTGCGCCAGAAATTACCCACCCGCAAGACTTTTTTTGATGATATTCGTGCTTTGACTCGTTATCTGTATTTTGATAGCTGGGATTATCTTATGTGGTTTATGTTGAAGTGTTTATATTGAAGGGATTAGAAGAGAGGCATAAGATTAAGGTAGAAGAAAAAGGAATAAAAAGAGTTAGTCTTCTTTAAGTTAGCTTCAACTAATAATGCCAAGAAGGTTTAAAAAAGAAAACGCTTGACAACGTTTTCAAGATAGGGGGAGAGATTTGTCCAAAACATAGAAAAATAGATATTTGTCTGATTTAATAAGTTACAAGGTGTGATTAAAAAGGCTGAACTAGAATCAAATTAGGTTTCTTTTTAATTCAAGCTTTGGGAAAATTCATTAATGCTTCTATGAAAATCGTAGAAATTAGGTTA
>JAHJRX010000008.1 GCA_018830565.1 bacterium
GGAGGCCGGCTGGTTCCTTGGCCTTGATGATGAAACGGTCTATCGCATAGACAAAGAAATGCTTGAGGCGCAGTATAATGCAAAGCTTATACCTGCACCAGCGGCGATAAACATAAGCGTGGACGAGGTAAGTTACAAAAATTACGAAAGAACCTAAATTTTTAATTGACATTTATTTTGTTGTTTATATAATAGACTTACTTTTAAAATAAAGAGAGAAAATGATTAAAAACTCGCATAGTTATTAAGAAAGTTGGCTTTTTAAGAAACTTTTACTCCTAAAATGTTAATTTTTTGCTTCAAATATGAGTTTTCAGGTATTTTTCAGGGAGATTTTTATTAAAACTCTAAATTTAGATTTTACTTAGCTCTATTTTTTAATTTAAAAGGAGGGGGGCGATAATTGAATGCTTTGGGACGCCACTTATTAGTGGAAATATTTAATTGTAGTCATGATATCTTAAACGATGAAGAAAGAATAAGAGAAATTTTAATCGAAACAGCAAATGTTTCAGGAACTACCATATTAAGTATTAGCTTAAAAAAGTTTGAACCACAAGGAGTTAGTGGCGTGGTAGTTATTGCTGAATCTCATATTTCTATTCATACTTGGCCTGAATATAGATATGCAGCTTGCGATATCTTTACTTGTGGCGATAAAGTTTGGCCAGAAAAAGGGGCTGAGCATCTCATTAAAGAATTAAAAGCCGGTAATTCCTCCGTAGTGGAAGTAAAACGAGGAATTATTAATGTTAATAATCAAAATTTAAAGCATAAACCTTAAAAGGTCAAAATTTTTTTAGGTAACTCAATATTAAAGATGCTTATTAATAATAACTACAAGTGGTTTATTGAAGAATCGAGTCATGATTGTAAACATTTCCATGCTCTCTCTGAAGTTATTTATAATGGAGTCACTAAATTTCAAAGAGTAGAAATATTAAACCTCAAAACTTATGGTAAAGCTTTAGTTTTAGATGGTCGAGTTCAATCAGCAGAACTTGATGAATTTATTTACCATGAAGCCTTAGTCCATCCAGCGATGATTACTCATCCTTACCCTGAAAAAGTAGCTATTATTGGAGGTGGCGAAGGAGCTACGTTAAGAGAAGTCTTAAGACATAATTGTGTTAAAGAAGTAGTAATGATTGATATTGATGAAGAAGTAGTCAATCTTTGCCAAGAATATCTACCTACCATCCATCAAAATTCTTTTTTTGATTCTCGAGTTAAATTAATCTTTGCTGATGCTCGTAAATATTTTGAAGAAACAAAGGAAATTTATGATGTCATCATTATTGATATTTCTGAACCATTAGCAGGAAGCCCAGCTTATCTTTTATTTACTCAGGAATTTTACCAAATTATTAAAAACCATATTAAGGAGAATGGTATAATCTCAATCCAATCAGGAACTACTAATCCTGAGGAGAATAAACTTTATTTATCTATCTACAAGACTCTACAAAGTGTCTTTCCTTGTCTTCACACTTATGAAGCTTTTACTTTTGCTTATTATACTTCTTGGGGATTTATTACGGCTTCTTTCCAGCATCACCCTGAAAAACTCAGGGAAGAGATAGTAAGAGAACGGCTAGCGCAAAGAAATATTACTAATCTAAGGTTTTATGATGAAATCACCCATCAGTTACTCTCTTTTCTACCTAAATATCTTCGAGATTCAATTAACAAAAATCCAGAAAGAATAATCTTAGATAATGATCCTGTTTACGCTATATAAAAAAACATAGAAAAAAAATTAGGAGGAATGTCCATGTCGACAAAAAAATATATCTACTTATTTGCTAATGGAAAAGCAGAAGGTAATGCTTTGATGAAGGATCTCATAGGCGGGAAAGGGTCTGGCTTAGCTCAAATGACTAATATTGGCATTCCAGTTCCTCCTGGTTTTACTATTACTACTGAAGCTTGTATTTATTATAGTGAAAATAACAAAGCTTATCCCGATAGATTAGAAGAAGAGATTTTAGAAAACTTAAGAAAGTTAGAAGAAGCAATAGGTAAGAAATTGGGAGATAGCGAAAATCCTCTTTTGGTTTCTGTTCGGAGTGGAGCTAAATTTTCCATGCCCGGGATGATGGATACTATCTTAAATCTTGGCTTAAATGATCAGACAGTAGTGGCTTTTGCTAAAAAGATCAATAACGAGAGAACAGCTTATGATAGTTATCGTCGCTTTATCTCTATGTTTAGCAGTGTGGTCTTAGGTATGGAACATAAAGATTTTGAGTTTATCCTAGAAGAAGAAAAGGAAGAAGAAAAAGTAAAATTTGATACCGAGTTAGGAGTAAACTCTTTAAAAGACTTAGTCATTAGGTATAAAGAAGCTGTAAAAAGTTTAAGAGGAATAGAATTTCCTCAAGATCCTATGATTCAACTTAAAATGGCTATTGAGGCTGTCTTCGAGTCTTGGAATAATCCTAGAGCTATTACTTACCGTAAATTAAATAATATTCCAGACAATTTAGGAACAGCGGTCAATATTCAAGCTATGGTCTTTGGCAATATGGGAGAGCTTTCTGGAACAGGAGTAGCTTTTACTCGCGATCCCTCTACTGGTGAAAAGAAATTTTATGGAGAATACCTCTTAAATGCTCAAGGTGAAGATGTAGTTGCTGGAATTAGAACTCCTAATCCCATTAACGGCTTAAAAAACCAGATGCCCAGGGTTTACGAACAACTTCTTAATGTGACTACAATCTTAGAACAAGAATATCGTGATATGCAAGATATTGAATTTACCATTGAAGATGAAAAGCTGTATCTGCTTCAAACTAGAAATGGCAAACGTACAGCTTTTGCAGCCTTAAAAATTGCTGTGGACATGGTCAATGAAAATTCAATTACTAAAGAAGAAGCTCTTCTTCGCCTTGATCCTCATCAATTAGATCAACTCCTCCATCCTATCTTAGATCCCAATGCTGAATATGAAGTAGTTGGAAAAGGACTACCTGCCTCTCCTGGAGCAGCTTGCGGAAAAGCAGTCTTTGAGGCTGATGAAGCGGTAAGGATGAGTGAAGCCGGGGAAAAGGTTATCTTAGTTCGTCGAGAAACTTGCCCTGATGATATTCATGGAATGCATGCCGCTAAGGGCATTCTTACTGCTCGCGGAGGGATGACCAGCCATGCGGCAGTGGTAGCTCGAGGAATGGGCAAATGTTGCGTTGCCGGTTGTAGTGATATAAAAGTGCATGAAGAAGAGAAATATTTTCTCGTAGGAGAGATAAAAGTTTCTCAAGGTGATTACATTACTTTAGAGGGTAGTAAGGGATACTTAATTTTAGGCCAAGTGCCGATGGTAAAACCAAGTTTAAGTGGAGATTTGACTACAATTATGGCTTGGGCAGATGAATATCGAAGATTAAAGATTAGAACTAATGCTGATACCCCTTTTGATGCTAAAATAGCTAAGGGTTTTGGAGCAGAAGGAATAGGTCTTTGCCGAACTGAACATATGTTCTTTGAAAAGGATCGCATTCCTATCATGCAAAAGATGATCTTAGCTAGCGAAAAAGAAGAACGTAAAAAGTATCTGGATGAGCTTTTACCTATGCAGAGAGAAGATTTTGTAGGAATCTTTAAAGTTATGGATGGCCTTCCGGTCACGATTAGATTATTAGATCCTCCTCTCCATGAATTTTTGCCGCGTCGAGAAGAGCTAATGGTAGAAATTGCTACTTTGAAACTGAAAGATTCAAGCCACCCTGAATTACTTGAGAAAGAAAATCTCTTGAAGAGAGTTGAAGAACTCCATGAATTTAATCCTATGTTAGGACACCGAGGTTGTCGATTAGGAATTACCTACCCAGAAATTACAGAGATGCAAGCTAAGGCTATCTTTGAAGCTACTTGTGAAGTAATAAAAGAAGGTCATAAAGTCCTACCTGAAATAATGGTTCCTTTAGTAGGAGAAGTTAAGGAATTTATTCATCAAAAAGAGATTATTAATCGGGTAGCCAAAGAGGTTATGGAAAAATACAATCTGACTGTAGAATATATGGTAGGAACTATGATTGAAGTTCCTCGAGCCGCCCTTACTGCAGATAAAATTGCCCAAGAAGCCGAGTTTTTCTCTTATGGCACTAATGATCTTACTCAAACTACTTTTGGATTTAGCCGCGATGACGCCGGAAATTTTATCCGTTACTACATAGATCACAAGATTTTTGAAAAAGATCCTTTCCAGCATCTTGATACCGAGGGAGTAGGGCAATTGATCAAGTTTAGTATAGAAAGAGGAAGAACATCTCGAGTTGGTTTAAAAGTAGGGATCTGTGGAGAACATGGAGGAGATCCAAGCTCTGTTGAATTTTGTCATCAGGCAGGAATGGATTATGTAAGTTGCTCTCCTTATCGTATTCCTATTGCTCGTTTGGCTGCTGCTATCGCTAATATAAGATCAAATAAATCAAAGTGTTAAAATCTAGGTAAACTTCATCCGTCAGGTGATAGCAGTCAACTTTGTATAGAGGAGCCGTGGTTTTCGGTGATGTTTCATTATAGCTTAGTTATAGTGAGGTGTTGAAAGATGGACCCTTGGGGGTAAAGTGCTAAACATTGCCGTTTTAGTTTCTGGAAGAGGATCTAATCTTCAAGCCATCATTGAGGCGATAGAAGAAGGATGGCTGAAGGTAAAAATTGCTGGGGTAATCAGCGATCAAGAAGATGCTTTGGCTCTAAAGCGAGCTATGAAACATAACTTACCAGTCATTTTTATCAATCCAAAAAATTTTCCTGCCAAGGCTGAGTACGAAGAAGAGATTATTGATTACTTAAAAAAAAGAGAAGTAAGTTTAGTTGTCTTAGCTGGATATAGGCAATTAGTTAGTTCTACCTTGCTTTCGGCGTACCCTAATAAGATTATTAATATCCATCCTTCTCTTTTGCCTTCTTTTCCAGGGTTAGATAGTCAAAAGCAAGCCTTAGAATATGGAGTAAAGATAACTGGCGCTACTGTCCATTTTGTGGATAAAGGTTGCGATACAGGTCCCATCATCCTTCAAAGCCCGGTAAAAGTCTTAGAAGATGACACGTCGGAATCTTTATCAGAGAGAATCTTAAGAGAAGAACATCAAATCTTGCCTCAAGCTATTTCTTTATTTGCTCAAGGGAAACTAAATCTTCAAAGAAGAAGAGTGACTATTAGTGATTAAGATCGGACACCTTCTATTTTTTCTCTTTCTCTTTAGTTTCTTTAATTTTTCTGCTGCTCAAGAAACAAAAACTTCTACTCTTGAAAATGAATATTATTCTGGGTCGACTTCTCTTCTTTTGCGAGATGTAGAATTTTTTTTAAAAAAATGCGAAAAAATACCTGTTTATGGAAAAATTTTAGGACTTATTACTTCTCATGGAAACTATAAGACTTCTGGGCAAACAGCTGCTTATGCTTATCGGACTTTAAAAGGAAAAAAGATTGATACCGTAATTATTATTGGTCCAAGTCATAACTTAAAGTTTCCAGGTGCCTCTATTTACGCCAAGGACTACTATCTTACCCCCTTAGGAAAAGTTCCTGTAAATCTTGAACTAGCTAAGACTTTAATCATGGAGAATGAATTTATTACCTTTTACTCTGACCCTTACTCAAAAGAGCACTCCATAGAAGCTCAACTTCCTTTCTTGCAGAGAACGTTACAAAATTTTCAAATACTTCCTATCTTAATTGGCGATGATGATAAAGATATCTACCTATCTTTATCAGAAGCTCTTCTAAAGCACCTTAAAGATCAAAATATTCTAATTATTGCTAGTGCTAATTTATCTAATTTTCGTTCTTACTTTGATGCTGCCCTCATGGACAAAGAGACTATTAAACATCTTGAAGAATATAACATCGAAAAGATAGACTCTAAATTTAAGAGTAAGGAATCTGAAACTTGTAGTCGTAATAGTATTTTAACGACCATGCTTACTTGCCAAAAATTAGGCGCTGATAAAATCAAGCTCTTAAAATATACTAACTCAGGAGAAGTTACCGGCATTCAACATCAGACGGTAGGTTATGCCTCCTTAGTTCTTTATGATCTCTTGGAATTAAGTGAAGAAACAAAAAAGTGGCTCTTAACTTTTGCTCGGCAAAGCTTGGAAGAATACTTAAGATTTAAAAGACTCCAAACTATTAAAGAAAAAGATCCTTTTTTAAATCAAGAACTTGGAGTCTATCTTACTATAAAGAAAGGAAAAGCTACTCGTGGATATTTAGGATATGTTTTGCCCTTTAAGCCCTTATATCAATCTATCTCAGATGGAGTAATAAAAGCAGCGACTGAAGATCTAAAATATCCACCTTTAACGATAGAAGAACTTCCTGAAATAAAGATTGAAATTTCTGTCTTATCTAATATGGAGAAAATAAATGATTCTAATTTAATAGAAGTTGGAGTTCATGGTCTCTATGTGAATAAAGACTGGCAATCAGTGTTGATTTTACCTGGCCAAGCAGTGGAAAATAAATGGAGCGGTGAAGAATTCTTAGAAAAAGCCTGTCAAAAAGCAGGCCTTAGTCCAAAAGCATGGAAAGATAAAGAAGTAGAAATTTACACCTTTACGGCTCAAACTTTTTCTGAATAAGTAAATATAGTAGTTATTAACGAAAACCAGCCATAGGAAATAATACCGAGTAATAAAAGATAAACTTGTTTGCCCTCAATTAAGTTTATCTATGTCAAATTTTCATTAATAAGTGCTATAAGGCAGCTCTATAAATCTTCTATCAATTTTAAATTCTTAATTTCTAATGATGTTTTTCTATCTCTTTTATCTGTTCCTGATATATCTTCCTTATCTCTAAAAAAGAATCTAAATATTCTTGCTTTTTATAGTCTGGATAAGTCCAGGGAAGAAAGTTAAACTTACCTTTAGTATAATAAAGAGTTACTTCAGCAAAAATATCTTTTCCTATATAAATCCGGTGAAAGTAATTCTTGGTGGAAGCTAAGACTAAATTGCTATAAGTAAAATACCCAGGATCTAAGTTTACCATTCGCTTATTATTTTGAGAATAGCATTTCTCTACTTCATTAGTAATCCTTTTAACTTCAGCTAATCTTTCTCTATTGATAAGTTCCTTAAAACTAATAAACCGACGAAATAAATCCTTTCCCATCTCTTCTTCATAATAATTAGTCTGATCAAATAAAAAGTTCTCGCTTTGGTAATCTATTTCTCCAAAATAACTACTTAAATCAAAAGTTGTCTTATCAAATAATTCTACTTTATTTGAAATAAGCCCACAAATTAATTTAACTAAAGATACTTCTTTAATCTTTCCCATATTTAATAAGTGCTATAAAGCTAATTGTTGACTAACCAACTAAAAAGCAGGCTTAAAATAGCCTGCTTAGATTAGTTTATTCTTTTTTATTATTATTTTTATAAATTTTTTATAAAGGCTTAAATAACCCAAAAGCTTTCTTAGCGTTATTTACTTCTGCCAGAGAAGCTTTTTCATTTTCAGAAGCAATTATCGCTTCCTTTGATATTGCTAAAGAAATTACTTCTTGGCTCTTTTCATTATCTTTGACCTTATTTCTGTCTTCTTTGTCTTTGTTAATCTGGTTTATATTATTATATTCTTGGTATATTTTTAGTAAATTTTTTGTAATCTCCATATTATCTTACCTCCTTTAATTTAAATCCTTTTCAAGCTTTCTTATTGCTAATTCCCAAGTCTCTCTTAATTCTCTGAGCATCTCCGAAACTTCGACAATTGAGTTACTATCCTTTTTGACATTAGCTTCAATTAACCTATGGTTCATATAATCATAAAGACGATACAAATTATTAGCTACTTCACCTTTACTCATATCTAAGGAAACCATTAGTTCAGTTAATATATTCTGAGTTTTAATAATGTTGTCTCCGACTTCATGATTATTTTTTCTATTATTATTTCCATTAATAGTCAGAGCTTCCTTAGCTTTTTCTAAAAATTTTAAAGCTCCTTCATAAAGTAAAAGGATCATACTACCTTGATTCTTAATATCAATTACAGTGTTCATAAAACAACTCCTTTCTAATTTAAATTATCGGTAAGAGTTGCTTTATTCTTTAAAACTTTCTTTGAACATCTTAAGAATCATTCCAGTGGTTATTATTTCACCTTCTTGAATATCTCTTTGAGCTGCTTTCCCAACAACATTATCTATAAATTTAGGTGAAAGCCCAATACCAGGTCTTTTAAGAGATAGCATTTCTTTAGTGATAATAGTTCCACTTTTTATATCTTGAGTGACAACAACACTTTTTCTTGCTTCGGTTCTAATCGCCATTTCTGAAAGCTGAGTTTCTTTATTATACGGTGAACCAAAACATTTTTCTGCTTCTCTTATCTTCTTAATCATCTGAGCCATCTCTTGTGGGTCTAAAGAAAGTTTTTGGTCTGGTCCTTTCATATTTTTGTCGAGAGTAAAATGTTTTTCAATGAGACAAGCACCCTTGGCTAAGGCTAATAAAGGAACATAATCATTGGTAGTATGGTCAGAAAACCCTATCGGAACATTAAATATTCTCTTCATATTCTCAATGACATTTAAATTTAGCTCAGAAAGAGGTGCTGGGTATGAAGAAACACAATGCAAAAGCACTAAATTATTCCAAAACTGACCAACCCGGCAACAAATCAAAGTCTCTACGGCTTCTGAAACTTCGGTGATATTAGAAGCTCCTGTAGATAATATTACCGGAAGGCACAATAAACCTACATAAGAAAGAAAAGGAAGATTAGTTATATCTCCAGAAGCAATTTTCATCGCCTTAACTCCTAACTCTGCTAAAAAACGAGCTGATTCTTCATCAAAAGGAGTAGATAAAAACATAATTCTTTCTTCATTAGCGATATGGAATAATTCCTTGTAATCTGCTCTTTTTAAGGATAAAGATTTAAATAAATCATAAGCCTTGGGACGAAGTTTTCTGGAGACTAGCTTATCCGCGGAGAAGGTTTGAAATTTTACAGCATCAGCTCCTGCTTTAGCAGCTGCTATGATTAATTTCTTAGCCATCTCTATTTCTCCGTTATGGTTAATTCCTGCTTCAGCTATGATAAAGATCAGCTCTTCATCACCGATCATCCTTTCTTCAATCTTTATTTTATACTTCATAAATCCTCTCAGGTAGCTTTTGTTTTTGTAAACATTTAGATATTAGATTTTTATAAAAGTTCAAAGAGAAAACTACCAGCTCATTTTTATTTTGCATTCAACCATTAATATATAAATTTAACATATTCTTTAAGGTAAGACAAGAGTTAATTAGTTCTTGATACCAAATAAAATGCCAGTTAAAATAAAATTCTTCTTCATCTTCTATGCTTTTTATCTTTTGGAGCTTATGAAAGGCATGGGCATAAAAGATAACTTCTAAGATAGACAAAACTTCTTCTTTTTTAGAAATACTCTTTTCTAGGCTTAAAATTTGATAAGAAAGATCTTTTCCTGGGGATTTTTTTCTATGATCCTGATATAATTCCAATCCTTCTCTGCAAAGTAGTTCCAGATCATTTATTTGAACTTTTAAATTATCTATTCCCTTCTTTAATCTCTCTTGATCTACTTTCTTGACTTTATTTTTTTCTTTCTTTAAGATTTCATAAATATTAAAATTTAAATCTTTTTGGCAGAATTTATCTATCGCTTCTGGCAAAGAACAAACCTTAGTTCCTTTGATATAAGCTCCACCTTCGGTGGCATTAATTACCTCAAGATGACCTTTAAGATCTTCAATCTCATTTTCTATCCACTTGCGATACCCATCAAACAACTTATTTGAAAATACTCTTTCTTGGTAATTTCCTTTTATTGCTATTAAATCCAGTCCTTCTTTCAGGAGCTCTTGTTGAGCCATTTCTAAAGTATAAAACTTATTGAGACGATTTAGCAACTCACTTACTTGATAACTATCTTTAGCGTGAGAGAAGCCTTGGCTAAAGGCCAAATCCAAGCCGACTAAGATTATAGGAGAACACCCCATCTTTATAGCCAAGTCCAAGGAGATAGCTGATACACTTCCACCGGTAGTATCTATTTCTCCTTTTTTCTCAATAAACTTAGAAAGCCATCTAGAAAAAGGATGATTAGTCTGGTAGACAAATCTATCATTTGAGATTAAGGGTATTTTCCAATGGGCAATATCAGCCGTTACTAAAAAAACATTCTCAAGATTTGAGTTTTCTAATTTTTTGAAGTTTCTTTCTTGAGGGTCTACACAAACTACGAAATCTGGAATTATCCTTAGATTTTCTAATGTTTTTAAGGCAGTATCAACGCAAATTAAGATTCCCTTTTTTTTAGCTCTTTTAAGATAAGTAGCATTTTTGTCTAAAGAAGGACCAGCGGCAATAATAAAGGCAGGAATACGGTTAAATCGGTAAAATAACTTTATTACTCCAGGACTTTCTATAATCTTTTCTAAATTCCTGCATAAATTTTCCTGCCAAATATTTCCAAAACCAGCTAAAGTTAAACTTTGAGTAACCTTAAAATCAATTAAATCTTCTATCTTCCTTCGTAGTTCTTGATAGTAACTTAAATTAAGAGTAACGCAAGGGCGATATTCAATAATTCTTAAGCCTTTCTGCTTAATAAAGGAAAATCTTTCCGAAATTAATTTAATTACAGCGCTTATGCTTTGGTTAATAGCTAAGACTATTGGTGAAGAATTTAAAAAATTTCTTTCTTTCCGGATACTTAAAAAGGCTTGATAAACTTTTTCTTCTTTTTCAACAGCAATGATTAAGCTACCGGGGGAGATATTATTTAATAATTCTTCAAGGTGATACCCAAGACCAATACCCAAAACGATAAATAAGTCAATCTTTTTAAAATCAATATCTCTTATCAGTCTTTGAGCTTCTTTTTCAGGATCGTATTTACTATGAAGCCAAACTTCTTTATACTTAACGGTGGGTTTACCTGAAGAAGTGTTAATAACTTCTATCTTGGAGCAAATTTTATTCATGAAATTATATGCTTAATTAGTTGATCTATCTAGTAGTTATTAACGAAAACTAGACATAGGAAATAATGCCGAGCAATAAAAGATAAACTTGTTTGCCCTCAAATTAATTTGCTCTTATGTCAAATTTTCATTAATTAGTTGATCTATAAATAATTCTTCTATCTATTTCAGCTAAAGAAGAACATCCTGTTAAGATCATAGCTTCTTTAAGTTCTCGGCTGTATCTATTAATCATGTATTCTACTCCTTGAACTTGTTTACCAATAGCGCCAATAGCAATAGGTCTCCCTACTAACACGGCTTTAGCTCCCAAAGCTAAACACTTTAAGACATCAGCTCCACTTCTTATTCCTCCATCTACTAAGACCAAGATCTTTTTTCCTACTGCTTCTACGATTTCAGGAAGGATATCTAAGGCTCCAGGCATACAATCTAAAACTCGACCCCCATGATTAGAAACTACAATAGCGACCGCTCCTGCTTTACAGGCATCTTCCGCATCTTTTGTGGTCATAATTCCTTTTAAAATAAAAGGAAGTTTAGTGCTCTTAATCAGCTCTCTTAACTGCTCTATAGACTTGGGACCTACTAACTGGCCTTTATTAATCATAGTCACAAAAGTAGCGGCATCGATATCTATGCCCACGGCTACAACATTATGTTCTTCAGCCTCTCTTATTCTCTTTAAGATTTCTTCTTGTTCGACACGAGGTTTGAAGATAGGTATTCCCCAACCCAAAGCCTCTTTAATGATCTCCAATTCTTCTCTATAGTGAAAAGAGCTAGCTCCATCGCCTACCATGGCCATGCTTCCAGCCCTTTTGCCACCCTCTACTACAGATTTAGTGTAAATTTTTGATTCTATAGCTCCTCCCATATTAGTGTTGGTTCCGGTAATAGGAGCAACTAAAATAGGAGTCTCTAATTGTACTCCAAAAATATCGATTTTAATATTAGGTTCATAGACATTATGAATAACGCTGAGATTTAACTTATATTTCTTCAAAGCGTTGATGTTAGCTTTGAATGACTCTCCATTTCCTATCCCACCCATACCAGGCACTCCACTGGAACAATTTATTCCTTCGCAAATATCGCAAACCCGACAAATTCGATGCAACTTCTGGCGAGCACTGGCTTTAACCTCACTCCAATCCAAACCAAGAGAAGGTCCTACTTCGATTTTAATTAACTTCATGGCTTCTTCGGCAGCTTTAATTGCTTCTTCCCGACTCTTAGCCACAGTAATTATATTAGCTGCTTTGCCTATGTTAGAAATTACAGGTAATAAAGCATCTCCTACTTGAGTATTCAATATTACTTCGACTACTCCTTTTATCTTTCTTGCTTCTCCCACTCCTTCAATAGAAACTATCCTTCCTGAATGAGGAATGATGGCTCGTTCCACCGCTACTCTACGGAGAATGTTCTTAAATTTAGCAGGTTTGTGTCCTAATGCAATCTCAATAGCAGCTTTAATAATATTATAACCTGTAGCCAAGGGAAGGGTGTATCCCGACATAAATCCGCCACTCAACCGAGCAGCTAACTCCACAATCTTAGGACCTTCTTTTGTAATTTTAATATCTCCTTTGGCAGCTCCAATATCTATTCCTAAGGCTTTTATTCCTTGTTCCATCACCTTACAAGCAGCTTTTTGAGTTTCCTTAGGCAAACAAGAAGGCAAAGTATGTCCTAACTCTACAAAATGAGGAGGAAAGTCAATAATCCGATCAGCAATTCCACAAAAATCAACCTCTTCATCATAAACTAAAGCATCAATACTTAATTCAGGACCTTCCATATACTCTTCCACTAAGATTTCACCAGAAGGCGATGATTCCTTAGCTAAATGAAAGGCCCATTCAATCTCTGATTTTTCCTTAATTAAAGTTACTCCTCTTGCCCCCATATTATCAGAAGGTTTTATGACCAATGGAAAGCCAATCTCTTTAGCGGCCCAAAAAGTATCTCCCATACTCCAACAAGGCAAAAATTTAGGAGAAGGAACATTATTTTTTGAAAAAGCTTCTCTCATCTTAATCTTACTGGTAGCTTTCTCAGCCACTTCAAATTCAATTCCTGGTAACTTTAAAGCATTAGCTACTGCCGCTACAGTCATAGAAGCATCAGTCCCTACCGTGATCACCCCATCGATTTTTACTTCACGGTTACTTTCTTTAGCCATTCTCACTGAGCCCTCAATGTCCTTAGTACTCATAACTAAAGGAATATCAGCCAAAGAAAGCCCATAGGCATTGGGGTTATAATCAGTAACCATTACCGTCAACCCCATTTCTTTAGCCACAAAGATAGCTGGAATTTGCATAACACCGCCGCCAATAATCATGATAGTCTTAGCCATTAATTTTCCAACCTCATCTTTAAGGTATTTACTCTCTTAGTCAGTAAGTCATAGTGATCTTTGACTTGTTTAGCTTTATGTTCCAATAAAGCTAATTCAAACTCTAAAGCCTTTTTTATACTCTTAGTTATGCAATGACATCTTTTAAGATTAAATCCTAAATTACGAGTATTAATCCGCTCTGGATTAATCTTTTCCACAATAACTAAGGAATTATTTGGAGTAATGCCTCCACCTACAGAAACGATCAAGTTAACCTTTTGAGCTTTTTTAGTTATCTCTTTGGTAATCTCCATCACTTCCAAGCTGTCTACAGAAAGATTCATTGATTTGCTTAAGTCGCTTCTGCCAATACTTATTCCTTGAATCTCTAAAATTTCCTGGCTACTAAAAATAGCCTCAATTTGTCGATAGGTAGTAATAGTTTCAATATTAATCCCTTTCCATAAGTAATGGTACTGCTCTAAGCTTACCATCTCTTTTAAAGCTGTCACAAAATTTTCTAATCCATAGGGAGATTCAACCATAGGAGCTATTAATCCTTGAACACCAATCTTTGAAAGTTCTCTGATGTCATTTCGAGCGTCAGGCCCTCCAATCTTGACAATAATAGGTACTTGTCCCAAGGCTAAATTCATGTAATAACGAATTTCTTCAAAACTAGCTCCTTCCGCTTCTGTTTCAAACTTTAGAGATTCACAACCATATTCTTCTTTCAATTCTATCAACTTTTCTCTTAATCTTAACTCTTCAGGGGACCAAAAAAAGATTTCTTCTTTTTTGCTCATAACTTCCTCCTTTTTGTATTTTTTATCGCTTCAATTATCTTAAAAAGTCCTTTTCCATCCACAAATCTCTGCAATTCTTTACTCATTCTTTCCCTAGGTTCAAGATTACTGATTAAATTATTCACAGCTGTAAAAATCTTTTCTTGGGAAACATAGTCACTACTTCCTAAGTTTACAAGTAAGCTCTGGTTTAAAAACTGCTTAGTATTTTTTTCTTGATCCTCATCGTAAGGAATTACCACCATGGGAACTCCACAACAAGCTAATTCAAACATCGTTACTCCGGCCGAAGATATAGCTAAATCTGCCCCTTCCATATACTTAAAGATATCCTTTTCATCAGAAAGCACTTTATATTTCTCTGAAGATCTTTTAATAAGATCGAGCAATCTCTCTTTCAAGAAAAAACCTTTCCCTAAAATTACTATCACTTCTAAATTTAAGCTCATCTCTTCTAAAGCGCTTACTACTTTCAAAGTAGTCCCTTTAGAATCACTTCCTCCCATAGTCACTAATATCCGTTCTACATTTTCTTTTATCTTTTTTCTTTGACGTTTCTCAAACTCCTCTCTTAAGAGAATATAATTTGCTCCATACAAACAAAGAGAAACATTGCTTTTTTCCTTGCTTACAGCCAGAGTAGCCTTTTCCTCGATATTGGCATCAACTAAGATATCCGCTAAATGCCTTCCTGGGCCTAAATCATCAAAGGTGACTAAGCATTTAGATATCTCTTTGGCTTTCTTCATAAAATCTACCGACGTATCCCTTATATCCGAGACAAATACCTCACAGGATAAATGATCTACAATTTCAAATTTATCTGAAAGAAGATAAACTTCATATCCTTCTTCTCTTACCTTTTCTATGGCTAACTCGTCTTCTTTTATTAAGAATAATATCTCTCTCTTTTTTGCTAATCTTTTTGCTATGGTTAAAGCACGGATAATGTGCCCAAAACCAATCTTATGTCCTCCATCAACTCTAAATACAACTTTTTTCCTTATCATTATTAATTCTTTACCCCTTTTGGCTTGATGTGACTGTTAATTGAAACTAACCGTTGGTCATGTTCTAATAGTCCGATGATCTCCTTAAGATCAATTATTTTATCTAATTTGTAAAGTCTTTGATACAACAATCGGAAGGCAAATCTCTCAAAATTTTTTAGCTTACCATAGAGAAAAATTAATAAACAAATTCCAAATCTTGTAATTAAAAAAACCATTTGACATCTTCATTAAACTTAAGTATACTACTCTTGTTGTTATTTGCAACTCTAAAATTATCAAAGGTTATACCAAATTGCCGGAGTGGTGAAATTGGTAGACGCACTGGACTCAAAATCCAGCGGGAGCTTGCTTCCATGTCGGTTCAAATCCGACCTCCGGCACCAGGGATTAAGGAAATTGGGCGGGTAGCTCAGTTGGTAGAGCACATGCCTTACAAGCATGGGGTCACAGGTTCAAGTCCTGTTCCGCCCACCAAAATTTTGTATTTTGCATTTCGGGGTCGTGGTGTAGCTTGGTTTAACACATCTGCCTGTCACGCAGAAGATCGCGGGTTCAAATCCCGTCGACCCCGCCAAGACTTAAAAGCAGCGTTTTGCAGTAACAGCCACCAGCCGATTTTCCCTTCAAATTGGAATTTTTTATCTTTTGTTCCGCCGAAGGCGGAACGGGCTAAAAGCAGACTTTCCTCATTTTTACCATAGTCGACAATCTTTTTACGGGCAATATTTATCCATTTCACTTATCCCAAAATAAAAGCATTAAAAATATTTTTAAAGGACAAGAAAACAGAAAATACAATAACCAAAAACTTAATAAAGGCAAATGAATTTCAAGTTAAATCATTAAAATTGATTGAAGAAGCACAACAATTAAAATACCGATCATAGAAAAACAAAAAGAAATTATTGAATTAACCGAAAAAGCATTTGATCTAAAAAATCAAAGAAAAATACGGGTCATTCGTAATTATTGTGAAGTAATTGTTGTAAGGTGTTGAGAGATAAGGAGTAAATAAAAAAGCACCGATTACCAAAGAAAACTGGTATAGTTAAGTTTCCTACAACCAACTAACCAGGAGGTAATCGATGCGAAGATATAGTATCAAAAAAAGGCTGAATATACCAGAATATAAAATAACGGATATTTTATCTGAGACAGAGAAAGAGATA
>JAHJRX010000009.1 GCA_018830565.1 bacterium
CACTTCATCACTCTTTATAAATCCGTAGATACTTTTTGCCTGGTCAAGATCATATATATGGACTATTTCATTCCTTTTCTCTATCATATCAATAAATATACCTTCATATTTCTCGTTGATAAGACCTGCCTTAAATGCCTCATTAAAACATCTTAATGGAGTTGAACAATCTATTCCTTCTAATTTTAAATACTCTTTCAATGTCTTCCATAAAATTTCAAATGTATATTCAAATCGATTGGTACTGATTTCTACAATTAACTCTTCATTCAAAAAATTAAAAAGCTGTGGAGAGCCGACTACTTCTTTGTACTTATTAAACGCTTTTTCAAATTTTTCAAAAGCCCTTTGGAATTTTTTGTTTCCTTCCATATTACTCCCTCTTCTAAAATTTTTTTTAACAAATCTACATTAACATCTTTGGTTAAATTAATTAAATCTATATCTCTTAAAGTGTGAGTTTTCATTTTTAATTCCTCTTTAGCTTCCACTATTGTTTTTGTTGGTATCTTTTCATTTCTATATACTGCTAGGTCTATATCCGAACTCCTGATCATTTCATTTCTCACAAAAGAACCAAAAATAATCAGCAAATAATTATTGCTAAGATATTTGTCCAGTATCCTTATAATCTCTTCTTTAATATCCTTCCTACTACCATTTTTATAATTAAAATCATTCATAAATTTGGCTTGTGTTTCCTATTCGAAGTAAATAAACGAGTAGTCTCCAGTATATCCACACTCTTTGTAAATCCACTCCCATTCCTTGACAGAAAAAAGCACTCTCCTGTCAATACCAATACATCATATTTACCTTCTCTTCTTCACTACGATATAACTCCACCACTATATATTTATCTTTCTGGCTTACCCTCTCTATCTCCTCTCTGCCTCGACAACAATGATAAAACAAGGTTCACCATCACCTATTAACCTACTTCTTATTTTAATCTTCTTCATCTACCCCTTCTAAAACCTCCTCCACTTCTCCGATGAAAATTTCAGCATCTTTGATCTGATTTTCTACCTCTTCATCTGAGATAACAACAAAGTCTTCATAATCGCTATCTTCCCTCATTTCCTTAGCTTCAGCCAATATCCTGCCCATATTTTTACCCACTATGCTCGTCTTTACAAAATGTTGATTAAATAGAGAGATAACACCGGAATGTTTACTACTATTAACTTCTTTTACTGCCAACAGAGCTTTGGCTGCAGAAAACATAGCATAGTAAGACCGAGAGATTGAATCTTTATACTGTTTATTCTCATAGAGCAATTTCGCTGAAATGAGTTTTTCTTTGGCATTTTCTAACCGGTATTTAGCAAGTTCATTTCTCATAATTTTATCCCTTCTTTTTCAAGACGTTTGATAAAAGGTGAACCCATATCTTTATTTTTCTGATATTCATACAAGGACATAATTCTTGGGGAGATTTTTAAGTCATAGTAAGGGTCTACTTCAAACATAATATCGAATATCCTCTTCTTTGACTCAAGAGATTTCTCTTTAAGTACAATGAGAATATCGATATCAGAATCTTCTTGAAAATCACCTCTGGCTTTTGACCCAAAGAGCCCTAATGAAGTTATATTATCCCCTATATTATTTTTTATTCGCTCAGCAAAAACTCTTATCACCTTTTTTTCTTTGCTATTAAAACGTACCTTTGGGGCAGATATGTTATTCCATTTTAACTGAACCAAAATCTCCTCTACCACCCTCTCTACCCCTCTTCCATCAACCAACTCTCTGCCTTTCCTGCTCATTCCTTTGCGTTTCTCTCTGGCTTTAATCAAATCTTTTATTGTCTCTTTAATCTTATCTTCTGTAACTTCTTCAAACCAACCCAAATTAAGAGAGGTACCATAATTATCTAAGCTATCAGCATTTTTTCTCTGATTATCAGAAAGGACTATGATGATATTAGGTACTCCAAGGTAGGCCAGTTCATAGCAGGTACTTCCACCTCCACTGATAGCAATATCTGCTTTCTCCATCAAGCCAAGAATATCTTTTAGATTTCTCGTAAGGATAAACCGGCTATCTGTTTCAATCTCTTTCCTAAGAATCTCTTCGTATAGGTAGCTGGGCCCTATAACCACTGTAATCTTAATATTATTCTTGATACCTTTGAGAGCCTTAACCACTTTCAAGGTCTGATTATTCGGATCAGTTCCACCAAGGGTAACTAAAATATTCTTTGCTACCTCTTTTATCTCTCTCCTAAAGCAATGTCTATCTCTAACCTCTTTTCTTAGAAGGACATATTTTGGTCCCAACAATAGCTTTGTATATCTTTCTCTGGAATAATCACTAACTTTAACTCCGATGTTTTGATTAAGAACTATGTCAGAGAAAAGATGCATATTCGCAAGGTCATCAAGGCTCATCAAGGGTATATTTAAATCCTTTATTCGTTTGAGATAAATCTCATTAATATCATAAGAATCAGTGACCACTAAATCAAGTTGATATTTTTTAATCAAATTGACGGTCAACTTGAGATCCTCTTCTAAATCTATCTCTGCAGGCAATCTCTCTACCAAATGGCCACTGTCAACAATCCTCTTTCCTGCCTCTGGATCGATATCCTTGGTAATAAATATACACTGCATACCTTTTTCTTTTAACCCCTCAGCCAGGTTTAAACAACGCATTATGTGTCCTAAACCAATACTTCCCCCTCCATCAACCCGGAATACAATTCGTCTCTTCATTCCTTCCCTTTTAATTCAAGGTTTACTACATCAACCGTTTTTGACAGCGCCCACTCAAGTTTGCTTAGGTATCAGCAGTCTTGTCGCCTTGTTCAAAAGCAAGGCGACAAGACTGCTGATAATTTCGATGGTTTTTCTTTATTTCTTGGAGATGATCACCACCAAACTTTTCTAAAAAAGCCCTGGCTAACTCAATGGCTACCATAGAAAGACCTACCACCGAAGCAGCTGGTAAAACACAAACATCAGATCTTTCGTAAGCAGATCTTTGCTCTTCCTTGCTTAAAATATTTACCGAAGAAAGACCTTTTCTTAAAGTAGGTATAGGTTTTACTGCTGCTCTAAGAATAATATCTTCACCATTAGAAATTCCTCCTTCAATTCCTCCTGCCTGGTTAGTCTTTCTATAAAATCCAAGTCTTTGGTCAAAAAATATTTCATCATGGACTACGGAGCCAAGCTTATCAACTCCTTTAAATCCCATACCTATCTCTACTCCTTTAACGGCTGGAATACTCATTAAAGCAAAAGCCAACCTGGCATTTAATCTTTTATCCCACTGGGTATAGCTTCCTAAGCCCACAGGCACCCCAAAAGCCTTAACTTCAAAGATTCCTCCTAAGGTGTCTCCTGTCTCCATGGCTTCTTTTATCTTAACAATCATAGCTTCTTCAGCTTTTTCGTCTAAACAACGAAGCTTAGATAAGTTTATCTTATCTTTAATTTGGTCGAAGCTTAAATCCTTTTCTATCTTAGCTTTAATATCTCCTACTTGAACCACATAGCTAATAAGCTCAATTCCAAATTCTTCTAATAATTGAGATAGAAGAGCTCCTGCCGCCACTCTAATTGCGGTCTCTCTGGCACTAGCTCTCTCTAAGACATTTCTAATATCTTGATGATGATATTTTATTGCTCCTGGTAAATCAGCATGGCCGGGACGGGGACTTAAAACTTTTCGCTCTTCTACCTTTTCAAGTACTACTTCAGCTATTTCAGGAGACATTACCTCTACCCAATTTCCCCAATCCTTATTTTCAATGATCATCGTAATGGGGCTACCGAGGGTCATTCCTGCTCTAATTCCTGAGGTAATAATAACCTCATCTTCCTCAATCTTCATCCTTTCTCCTCGACCAAAACCTCTCTGTCTCTCTTTTAAAGATTGGTTAATCTTATCTTTATTTATCTTCAGACCAGCCGGAACTCCTTCTATAATTACAGTTAATTGCTTACCGTGAGATTCACCAGCGGTTAAAAAGCTTAACATCTTACCACCTGCCCAGATACCAACTTAATATTCTCTTTCCCCAAAAAAGAGAAATCACTGCTCCTAAAGCCAAGAAAGGACCAAAAGCAATATAATCAGTCTTCTTTTTCTTCTTTAACCCCATTAAGGCCAGACTTATTCCACTACCAACAATGCAGGCTAAGAATACGGAAAGCAAAGACATCTTCCAGTCCAAATAAATTCCAATTAAAGTTCCTAACTTTATATCTCCGCCACCCATTGCTTCTCGTCTAAAAACTAACCTTCCTAATAAGGCAAATAGATAAATTATTCCTCCTCCTACTAATATTCCTAAAACTACTTGGATAAAATTATTAAGGAGAGATGGTTGATTAAAGATTAGTTGGCATATTACTCCAATTGCCATGGCTGGATAAATAATCTTATCATGGATTAAGAGGTGGTCGATGTCTATAAAAGTAATGACAATTAAGACACTAACAAAGATTAAATTTAAGATTATCTTATCTAAATTTAAATCAAAGTTTAAACCAGAATTTAAAGTAGTCCAAAAATTAAACCAAACTAATAAAAACATCGCTGCGGTTAAAGTTTCGACTAAAGGATAACGAAGAGAGATTTTTTTTTGGCAATGACGACATTTTCCTTTTAAGAAGATATAGCTTAAAACAGGGATATTTTCCCAAGGCTTGATTATTGTTTTACAGTGAGGACAAAAGGAGCAAGGCAGGATAATAGATAAATCTAAAGGTATTCTATAAATACAGACATTTAAAAAGCTTCCTATCATTAACCCAAAAATAACTACTATTACCTCTTCTAAGGTGACCATTTTATCTCCTCTCCCAGAGGATAATTTTTAATCTAAATTTTCTATTAAGGATCTCTTCATTACTTCGATAGGAGCTTTTACTTTCGTCCAAATCTCAAAACTCTTAGCACCTTGATAAAGAAGCATCCCTAAACCACTGATTACCTTAAGATTTAACTTTTCTCCTTCTTTTAAAAGCAATGTCTGAGAAGGATTGTAAACTAAATCATAAATAATTTGATCTTTTCTTAAATATTTCACCTCTAGAGGCAAAGGATCTTCTTCTTTCATTCCCACCGAAGTGGCATTAATAATAAGATCAGCCAGGTTTATCTTTTTACCTAATTTTACATCTTCTAAGTTTATCGCTAAGTATTTACCATTAGTTTTTTTCTTCATGTATTTACTTAAACTTACTGCTTTTTCTTTAAATTTGTCAGCAAAAATAATCTCACTTACCCCTTCAAAGACCAAAGAAAAAGCTACTGCTTTAGCTGCCCCTCCTGCCCCTAAGATAAATACCTTTTTATCTTTAAGAGATGTATTGATCTCTTCTTTTAAAGATTTAATAAAACCAAAGCTATCGGTATTATAGCCGTATAACTTGCCTTCGATATTTTCTATAGTATTTACTGCTCCTATTAATTTTGCTTCTTTAGAAATTTCATCTAAGTATTTTATCACTTCTTCTTTATAAGGGATAGTGACATTTGCTCCTTTAAAATTTATTGCCCTTAACCCTTCTATGGCTCTTTTTAAATCCTTATTACTCTTCACAGGAAAGACTAAGTAGATATAGTCTAATCCTAATTTTTTAAAAGCAGCATTATGCATCACGGGCGAAAGACTATGGCTGACTGGGTATCCTATCAAACCTAAAAGTAAAGTTTTAGCGGTAATCATCTCTTTTATTTCTACAAGTTTTCTCGAATATGTTTCCTCGATATCTTGCTTGGACATAAATTTCATTCTGGATCATCTCTTTGATCTCTTTTTTTATATTGGGATAAATTTCTATCTTTTCTATCTCTTCTAAGGTTAAAAATTTGCAATCTTGAATTAATTTTTCTCTTTTTATTTTAGGCTCTTCCTGAAGTATTTCCCCTAAAAAATAAATGTTGATAGTATGGCGATGTTTATCAGAAGAAATAGACTCATTAATCATCAGAACTCGCTGGAGACTTACTTTTAAATTTGTTTCTTCCCAAACTTTTCTTTGAGCAATTTCTATAATGCTTTCACCATGCTTGAGATTTCCCCCAGGTAAAAACCAGTGATTACTATAATTAGATCTTATCAGTAAAATCTTGCTCTCTTTGATAATCACTACTCCAATCCTAATATCAGGTTGATCCATTTATTTTAAACCATTGATTTAAATTGATTTAATTAAAAGGTTGCCTTATATCTACCTGGCCACAAAAATTCAACATCTTCCTTTTCCTTATTATAATAAACTATAACATTTTGAGATGATAATCTCAAGCAAAAAAATGGTTGACAAAAGATCAAGGTTGAGGATATTATTGAAATTTAATTTCAATAATAAGGGTGATCTCGTGAAACCTAAAGATGAACATCTAATTTTAGGAAGCTATATAAAAAAAGAAGGATTACGTAAGACTCCCCAGAGAGAGATAATCTTAAATACTTTCTTAGAAATAGAAGATCATGTAGATGTAGAATCTTTATATAATTTAGTAAAACAGAAAGACCCCTCGATAAGCTTTATCACTATCTATCGAACGCTTAAACTTTTATGTGAGTGTAATTTAGCTAAAGAACTAAAATTAGAAAGAGCTATTACCAAGTATGAACATAAGTATAACCATATTCACCATGATCATCTAATTTGCGTTCAATGTGGAAAAGTAGTGGAGTTTTGTAATGAAGAAATTGAAAAGATTCAGGAACAAATTGCTTTGGAAAATAAATTTTCTACCCAAAGTCACTTTTTAAAGATAAATGGCCTATGTGAATTATGTAAAAAATAAACTACCTAATTTTATAGCACTTATTAATGAAAATTTGACATAGAGCAAATTAATTTGAGGACAAACAAGTTTATCTTTTATTGCTCGGTATTATTTCCTATGTCTAGTTTTCGTTAATAATTACTATAGATATTTATAGGGTAACCTGAGAAAGGTAAATTAATGGAAGATAAAGAAGTAACTTTAAGTAAGATGCCAGTAAGCCAAGCTGGAGAAGTAATAAAAATTCTTGGTAGCCAACGACTTTGCCTTAAGCTCTCTATGTTAGGAATCTTCAAAGGAGTAAAATTTAAAAAGAAAAACCAACAAGTGATGCGTGGTCCTATAATAGTGGAAGTAGGTAAAAGTCAAGTGGCTATTGGGTTTGGCATGGCAAGTAAGATCATCGTAAAAGCAGAAAAGGAAAAGCAGTAAGAAAAGTAGTAAAGAAAAGAGAAAATTAAGATGGATGGTTTGCAAATTCTTTTAATGGGTAATCCTAATGTAGGCAAAAGTGCACTTTTTTCAAGGCTTACGGGAATTAATGTGGTGGTGGCTAATTATCCAGGAACGACGGTAGAATTTACTAAAGGAAAGATGCACTTTGAAGGAAAAGATTTTGAAGTTATTGATGTACCGGGGACATATCATTTAGAACCTCTTTCTAAAGCCGAGGAAGTAACTTGCGAAATGCTCAAAGAAGGCGATCTGGTAATCAATGTAGTAAATAGTACAAATTTAGAAAGAAGTCTTAATCTTACTCTGCAATTACTCAAAAAGAAGATACCTATGATGATTGCTTTAAATTTTTGGGATGAGGCAAAGCATACGGGAATAAAAATTGATGTCAGAAAATTAGAAGATATTTTAGGTGTTCCTTGTGTTCTTGTTTGTGCCATAACAGGTGAAGGAATTAGCGAACTTGTATCTAGAATAAAAGAAGCTAAGATAGGAAATTATGAGTATGAAGAAGAAGAAAAATGGCATGAAGTTGGTAAAATTGTAGATAAAGTAGAAACATTTAGTCATCACCATCATACATTGATGGAAGTATTAGCCGATGCCACTATTTCCCCAGTCACGGGTATTCCTGTTGCTTTGATTATTCTTCTGGTTACCTTTCAGGTAATACGATTAATCGGGGAGGGATTAATAAATTATTTACTTAATCCTTTATTTAATGATTTTTGGGCCCCATTAATGCTTAGGTTTTCTAGTTTATTAGGTGGAGGCGGAATTATTCATCATCTCCTGATTGGGGAATTAGTTGATGGCAAGATAGACTTTGGAGGCTCATTTGGTTTACTTACCACTGGGCTTTATGTTGAATTTGGGGCAGTATTTCCTTATGTTTTTGCCTTTTACGTAGTCATTTCTATTTTAGAAGACTCAGGCTATTTGCCGAGATTAGCTATATTGGTTGATAGCATTATGCATAGATTGGGTCTGCATGGTATGGGTATCATCCCTATGTTACTTAGCCTGGGTTGCAATGTTCCAGGGGCGCTGTCTTTGAGAATCATGGAAGCAAACCGAGAAAAATTTATTGCCGCTAGCATGATAGCCATAGCTGTTCCCTGTATGGCTAAAACGGCTATGATCATTGGATTGGTGGGAAAATATGGCTGTAAAGGGCTGGGGATAGTTTTTGGCACCTTATTTGCGGTCTGGATTGCCCTGGGGGTATTGCTTAACCGGATAATGAAGGGCGAATCTATGGAGATTTTCCTTGAAATACCACCTTACCGTCTTCCTTACTTCAAAGGGATAATAAAAAAGGTTTGGATGAGGATGGTTTGGTTTATAAAAGAGGCAACTCCCTGGGTATTGGGTGGTGTGCTTATCGCTAATATTTTGTATAACCTGGGAATAATCAACCTTATCGGGAACTTTACGGCACCTGTCATTTCAGGTCTTTTTGGTTTACCCAAAGAGGTTGTGGGGGGATTATTAATTGGTTTCTTGCGTAAGGATATTGCTGTTGGTATGCTCGTCCCCCTCAATTTGACTTTTCACCAAATGATTGTTGCTTGTGTGGTTTTGTCTATGTATTTTCCTTGTTTAGCCACCTTTACGGTCTTGATTAAAGAGTTGGGGATAAAGGCTATGCTTAAAATTATGGGAATTATGTTTATTTTTACTTTATTAGTAGGAGGAATACTTAATCTGGTGTTAGAAAAGTAGAGGTAAATGACTAACCCATTACCTCAATTGCTGTTTTTTATTGTAATACCAAAATGAAAATGTCCTAATCTGGCAAAATGAAAATGTCCTGTTTAAGGATGTAAAATATCCCTCAAAAAAGGAGGGAGAAATGGAAGAAAAGGACATTTTCGAAATGAGCAAAAAAGAGTGGGCAAG